>JAEWBD010000436.1 GCA_023391315.1 Bacteroidota bacterium
GTAAAAACCTGCTTATTGTTTTTGGGTTTGCTGTTGTGCTGAATACATGGGCGGTGCTCAGCTACAGGAAACGTGCCTGATTAACGCAGCACCATTATTGGCATCCAGGGATGCAATATCATGCGCTTTGACTGGCTTACATGAAAGAGGTTTTCAAAAAAACCATATTCCTTCAATTGAAGAATTATAAGATCAATTTTAAATTCATCGACAAAAGCTTCAATACCTTTTACAACATCGTCATGTTCTATGATATTAAAATCTGTTTTATTAACCATCAGGCCTGCGGGTAACAGCATAGTATTTGCAACATCTTCGCTATTAAAATTGCTGTCTTTACTTATATGTACCACATGCAAGGTTGCACCAAATGTCTCCTGCACATATTTTATCTGTTCGGCGGGAATGCTTTCCACATCTTTAAGATCACAGGCGTAGGCAATAGAAGTAATTTTACTCCAGGCTTTATGCTGTGGTATAATCATAACAGGGCTGCGCAGTTTTTTGGTAGTATTTAAACTCCTGCTATCCAGAAAAAAACGGTTCACCGTATTTAATTCATCGTGCGTGCCCATTACCACGGCAAACGGTGTTATAGCTTCACTTAGTTTATTCAGTTCCTTTTCTAACCGGCCAACAGACATAACCTTTTTTATTGAAAGTTTATTTGCAGTTCTTTTCAATAATTGCATCTCAAGCCCATCAAGTCTTTCATCTGTTTTTTCATCAATCAATGCATCAATTATGCCTGCTTCGCTATAAGCATATATATACTCATTCACATGCATAATTATTAATTGTGCATGTAAAGCCATTGCCATATCTGCAGCGTAGTTAACTGCATTTACTGAAACTTCAGAAAAATCTGTAGGCGCTATAATCGTCTTCATGTTTGATAATTTTGTTCCTTACTTTCATATGTACACGTGCAAAATTATGTAAGAGCTAAAAAAGTCCTTACCCAAATTTGCAATATAATAATACAGTAACACACTTGGTAAAAACAAAAGAATACCAACTGCAGCTTTAAAACTGCAGAAATCATGCAGGGATTTATTGCAATTAGTTTGATGAGTTGGCTGCAATATGCAAAGCGAAAGCCGCTATGGCTGTGTCTTTCAGAATATTGATTAATGAGATTTGCCTGTATTCCATATTGCTGCCATTAAGAAAATTGGGAAGATGAATGGTAAGCACGAAAACAAACAGCAATACAGCAAGCAAATAGGCAGCAAGCTTTACCTTTTTATTGGTAATAAATGCTATAGCCGCAAGAATAAATGCTACCCCCGGAATATATACCCATAAATTTCCGACAGCAGGCAGGAAGGATGGCACATAGGTTATAAGATTTTGGGGCGAAACAAAATGGTAGATACCAAATACTGCCATTACCAAAGCCAATAAAATAATGGCAAAACGGGAGATTGTTTGTTCGTTCATGATGGCAAGTTTTAGAAATAGTAAGTTACGAACTTTTTATGCCTTTGCAAAATATCTGTCTTTAATAATATGGAGAACTTATCTTTAATCAAATTAATATTGGTTTATGAAGATTGCTTTTCATGGCGCAGCAAGAACGGTTACAGGCTCGAAACATCTTATTACATTAAACAATGGCAGGAAAATTTTACTTGATTGCGGCATGTTTCAGGGCCTTGGTAAAGATACCTTTCCACTTAACAACAGTTTTGGTTTTGATGCAGCTTCAGTAAATTACCTGTTATTATCGCATGCACACATTGATCACAGCGGTCTTATTCCAAAGCTTGTGAAAGAAGGCTTTAACGGAAAAATATTCTGCACGCCTGCAACAAAAGACCTGTCTGCCGTGTTGCTTATGGACAGTGCAGAAATTCAACGGGACGATACAGGCTATACTAATAAAAAAAGAATTAAAAAAGGCCTGGAACCTTACGATCCCTTGTATGATATAAGCGATGTGCAAAAAACAATACCATTGTTTACAATCGTTAATTATAATAACTGGTTTACAGTTGATGAAGGCATTGAAGTTTTATATACCGATACCGGCCATATAACCGGCTCTGCTGCCGTGCATGTGCGTATAACAGAAAATGGCGTTACAAAGCAAATATCCTTCAGCGGCGATGTGGGAAGATATAATGATATGATTTTGCGCAAGCCTGAAACATTTCCGCAGGCTGACTATATTATTACTGAAAGCACCTATGGCAATAGTTTGCACCAGCGCATTACAAATACGGCAGATGATTTTTATGAATGGATTGAATCAACATGCATACACAAAAAAGGCAAGCTGATTATTCCCGCATTCAGTGTGGGCCGCACACAGGAACTATTATACCTGCTAAATGAATTAAGCCTTGAAAGGCAGCTTAAGGGTATTCCTGTTTTTGTGGACAGCCCTTTGAGTTATGAAGCTACTTCTGTAGTAAAACAACATCCTGAAAACTTTAATGCCAATATACAGGAGCTTTTAAAAAGAGATGACGATCCATTTACTTTCCAGGAATTAAAATTTATTGAAAACGTAGATGAAAGCAAAAGGCTGAATGATGACCATCGCCCGATGATCATTATTGCAGCAAGCGGCATGGCGGATGCCGGGCGCATAAAACATCATATCAAAAATAATATTGGTGATAACAGGAATACCATCTTAATTGTTGGTTATTGCGAACCTGGCTCCCTTGGCGGCGCTTTAATGAATAATGTAAAACGGGTAAGAATATTCAGCGATGAATTTGATGTTATTGCCCAGGTTGGTGTAATGCGCAGTATGAGTGCACACGGTGACTACAACGACCTGCTTCAATTTTTAAAATGCCAGCAACCTGGAGCTGTCGATAAAGTTTTTATTGTACACGGCGAATATAATGTGCAGATAGACTTTAAGGACAAACTGATTAAAGCCGGTTTTAAAAATGTATTTATACCGGCTTTGCATCAGGAATTTGTATTGGAATAACGATACGATATTCCTGTGTAGTTATTTGCACCGGTGTGGTTAATCTTTAAATTATTCCAGCCGCATCAATCCTTTGCCCTATCCTATTCCGTTCAATAATTGTTCGTTTCCGAACAGTTGAAAAAACCTTTTCTTTTCGGATAACCATTTATCAACTTATATAACCCCCTGTGCTCTAAAAATTGCCAAATACTTGTTAAATGGCATATTGGTATTTGCTTTGAAAGATTCTTCCACGACTAATGCACGCAAAATCAGCTAACAAGTCATCAGTAAAAAAAACAATAGTGACGGATACAAGAAAACAAGAACTAACAATGAAAAGAACATTATTTATCAGCGCAACAGCATTTATTACGGCAGCATGCTCTATTTTTTATTTTGTAAAAAACACCGAAACCGCACCCACAACAAACAAAAATA
>JAEWBD010000012.1 GCA_023391315.1 Bacteroidota bacterium
GGAATATATAAGCCCACTTTATCAATGGCGACGGATTTTCTCCAGCAAACAACGCCCGGCATGGTTTCAATTTTTTCAACAGGCTGTTGTTGTGCGGAATGAAATGTGGTTACATTTTTTATAGCAAGTTGTATCGCTTCTTTTAGATCCCCGTTAATGCTGTTAGCAGTTTGCCACTCTTCTTCATTAACTGAAAAAGAATCCAGTTCAATGTTATCAAAGCGTTTTGTATAATCTTTTAATGCTGCATCGCCGCGTTGCTTTACATCAATCAAAATATCCTGTACAATACTTTTTACCGTTGTAAAATCCTGCGACGGGCGTTTCAATAATTTATTCCAATCTTCTTTTTTGGGATATTGTATAACCTCCATCATAAAACCATTTTTTCGATTGGTATAATTAAAATGCCTTCAGCGCCATTCTCTTTTAAACTTTCAATGATGTTCCAGAAATCATCTTCCTGCACAACGGAATGCAGTGAACTCCATCCTTCAATGCCAAGCGGCAAAATAGTGGGGCTTTTCATGCCGGGAATTAAACTGCAGATCACATCCAGTTTATTATTTGGTGCATTTAATAAAATGTATTTATTCTTCTTTGCTTTTTTTACCGCCTGTATCCTGAATAGCAATTTTTTAAGCAACAACTGTTTTTCGGAAGAAAGATTTTTATTACCGATAAGCGCTGCCTGGGAATTCAATACTACTTCTGTTTCTTTTAGGCCATTCGAAAACAGGGTGCTGCCACTGCTCACCAGGTCGCATATTGCATCTGCCAAACCCACGCCGGGTGTGATTTCCACTGATCCGCTTATTTCATGGATTTCCGCGTTAATGCTGTTCTTATCTAAAAAACTTTGTAATAAAAAAGGATAAGTTGTAGCAATGCGTTTGCCATTCAGAAATTGGGCACCGGTATAATTTTCATTGCGGGGCACGGCAACAGACAGGCGGCATTTGCCAAAACCAAGCTTCTCAACAATCTCTACATTTTTATTGGTTTCATATACGACGTTCTCGCCAACAATGCCGATATCGGCTACGCCATCTTCCACATACTGCGGAATATCGTCGTCCCGCAAAAACAAAATCTGCATGGGAAAATTGATGGCTTCGTTCAGCAGTTTGTTCATGCCGTTTTGCAGCTCGATGCCGCATTCTTTTAAAATCTTTACAGAATCATCGTACAACCTTCCTGATTTCTGCAGGGCTATCTTCAGTTTTGTTTCCATTGTTTTAAAATAAAAAAGGCTTACGTTTTAAGTAAGCCTTTTGTTTGAAATGTTTTATAGTTACATACAATCATTACAGCTTACCATGTGGTGGTAAAATGATGATGATGTGTATGTGTGTTGTAATTCATAATTGAGGCGCAAAAATAATAACTCCGTTTAATTGAACAAGTTTTTTTTGAGCAACTTTAATAAAACAAAAAAGCTCCAAATGAATGAAGCTTTTTGTGGTGTGGGGCGGGATCGAACCGCCGACACAAGGATTTTCAGTCCTTTGCTCTACCGACTGAGCTACCGCACCAGAGGGCTGCAAATATAGGAGGTTTTTATAAATACAAACATCCTGCTGCAACTATTTTATTATCTGGATATTTTCTTCCTTCAATAAAGGCTGGTTTTTAAAGCGGAGAATAATATTGGCTACCACTATAACATCTTTTTCACAATAGGTGGCTATGCGTTGTATATCCTTATGCTCGTAATACACATCCCTTACTTTGCTTCCGTCTATATCGTTTTTGGATGAGGGCACATTCAAAATAGTTGCCAGCAGGTTAAGTGAAATATAGTTTTTGTAATCACCGAATTTCCACCACTGCATGGTGTCAATCATTTCAATTTCCCAAGGTTTAGCAGCATGTAACTGCAAATAAGAAGGCAGGGGGATATTGTTAATCAAGAGGCGCCGGCATATATAGGGTATATCAAACTCCCGTATGTTATGGCCACCAAATACAATGTGTTTTTTACTTTTTAAAAAACCATCTGTTATGGTTAAAAAATTTTGCAGGATTTCCGATTCTTCTTCGCAGCAAACACTTTTAACTTTAAAGCAAACCTGGTTGTTTTCATCTTCATAAAAATAACCTGCTGATATACAGATTATTTTTCCAAACTCAGCCATGATGCCCGCTCTCAGCAAGTAGCTTTCATCAAGCGTAAGGCTTTCTGGCACGGTTTTGGAAATTTTGTCGCCCCAAAGTAATTTCAGTTCATCCGGAAGCATTTCAAACCTTTCATGGCACGGCACAGTTTCTATATCGAGCAATAAAAGGTTTGATAAAGGAAAAGTATTCAAAAGATTGTTTTTTCAATATTACTAAATTAGCCTTACAATTAAACCATAAAATATGAGTTACAGCAATTATCCATCTTCTACATCTGAGAATCAGCCGGCTAACCAGCCGAAAGATAACCGTAAACTGATTTTCGGCATTTTAATAGCCGCTTTGGTTGGCACCTGGGGTTATATTATTTATGATAAGAGCCAGTCAAGCAAAAAAATTGATCAGCTTACTGTTCAATATACGGCCGCCGATTCCTCCCGCAGTGCAGTCGAAGCAGAATATAATGATGCTTTATCCAGAATGGATTCATTAACCGGTTCCAATGCAAAGCTTTCAGGTGAACTGGCAGACCGGAAAACAGAGATTGAAGACCTTAAATCACGGATTAAAAACGAACTGGGTAAAAAGAATGCAGACTTAAGCAAAGCCAAGTCGATGATTAAAGAATTAAATGGAAAGATTACCGATTTGCTGGCACAGGTAGAACAGTTGAAACAGGAAAATCAAACACTTACCGTTGCGAACGCAGATTTAAGCACGCAGCGCGATACACTTACTGCCCAGAAAACAAGGGTTGAACAAGACCTTTCTACCACGCAGGCTGCAAAAGCACAGGTGGAAGATGTGGGTTCAACCTTACATGCAAGCAACATAAATATTGCTGCTATTAATGTAAAGGGCAGCGGTAAAGAAAAAACAACAGAAACTGCAAAACGCGCAGACCTTTTCAGGATAACATTTGATCTTGATGAAAACCGCATTGCACCAAGCGGCGAAAAAGAATTGTTTGTATGTGTTACAGGCCCGGATGGCCATCCAATTACAGTGCCTGCAAATGGCAGCGGTACCTTTACAACAAGGGAAGATGGTGATAAGGTGTTTACCAATAAAATGACGGTAAATTACGAACAGGGCAAACGCATGCCTGTAAGTTTTGACTGGAAACCGGAGTCTGGAAAATACCAAACCGGCAATTATAAAATTGAAATTTATCAAAACGGTTATAAAATAGGGCAGGGAACAAAAGAGCTGAAGAAGGGCGGCCTGTTCAGTTAAAAAGCTTGTTTTATAGTGTCCCATAAAAAAATCCCGCAATCATAAATGCGGGATTTTTTATTTGCACCTGTTTGTATATTTTAGAGCATGATTCAGCAATGGCTTAATGGCAAAACGCTGTTATTTCTTATAGCAGCGGCTATTGTTACAGGCACTATATTTTATTCGTCTTACCTGGCTAAAAAAATAGCCGCAGATGAAAAGAAGAAAGTAGAAATATGGGTGGAGGCGCAGCATACCATATTAAATGTTACAGATGAAGTAAACCTTAACCTTGCTGCCAGGATTTCTTCAGAAAACACCGAAATACCTATTATTGAAACCAATGAAAATGACAGCATTAATACAGGCAATTGCGTAAACCTTGATTCAATAAAGATTAAATCAAACCCAAACTATCTGAAGGAAAAACTGGCTGAGTTTAAGAAAGATCATGAGCCTATTATTATTACACTCTCCGAAAAACCTTACAAAGCCAATAAATATTATTACGGCCAAAGTATTTTGCAAAAAGAGGTGCGGTATTATCCTGTAGTTCAGCTAATCATCGTAGGGCTTTTTCTTATAGTGATAATAATTGCGCAACGCACATCATATAGGAGCACGCAAAACCAGGTATGGGCAGGCATGGCTAAGGAAACGGCGCATCAGTTGGGAACACCTGTTTCAAGCCTTAAAGGCTGGGTGGAAGTTTTAAAGGAAACGCCCGGAACGGAGAAATACAGCGCAGAAATAGAGAAGGATGTAAACCGGCTTGAGCTTATAACAGACCGTTTTGGCAAAATAGGCAGCCATCCTCATCTTGAAGAAAAAAATATTGTGGAGCAGGTGAGCAATATGATGGATTATATAAAACGAAGGGCGGGAGGCAAGGTAAATATGAGCTTAAATGCCGGTGAGCAAAACGATATTCCGGCCATGATATCGCCGCCGTTGTTCGATTGGGTAATTGAAAACCTGCTAAAAAATGCTTTGGACGCCATTGAAGGCAAAGGCTCGGTTGAAGTGTATATAAAAGATACGGCATCCCAGGTTTTAATTGATGTAACGGACACCGGTAAAGGCATTTCAAAGAACAATATTGCAAAAGTTTTCAACCCCGGTTTTACTACAAAGAAACGCGGATGGGGCCTTGGATTAACGCTGAGTAAACGCATTATTGAACAATATCACAAGGGTGCCCTGTTTGTAAAACACAGCGAACTGGGTAAAGGCACAACTTTTAGAATTGAACTGAATAAATAATTTATTTTTTCCCCCTACATTTGCAGGCCACGCCCAGGTGGTGAAATTGGTAGACACGCTACTTTGAGGTGGTAGTGCCTTAACGGGCTTGCTGGTTCGAATCCAGTCTTGGGCACCAAAAAGCAATCTGAACAAGGTTGCTTTTTTATTTTACCAACCTATTTTTTCTCAAGAACGAGCACCACTTTATTAAAATCTGCAGAAGCATTAATAACTTTTTTGTAGTCTTCGAACTGCGATAAAGGATATTTTATTTTGCGGTAGGTTTCGTTGATTGAGATCGTTATTGTATTACCATTTTCTGAATAGTTGCTTGTAAAACCCATTGTTGTTTCACCGTCTTCCTTATGTTCTGTATTTATATTTATATCATCGGGGTTTTTTACCTTGTATCCATCCGGAATATGCAACACAATCTTCCTGTTTAATATATGAGGATAAGGCAATTCAACCGGTAACTGCCTTGGTTTCTCCTGGTACATTTGTTCCTGCGGGCCAATTACAGTACCTATTTTAAACAGGATTTTGTTGCCGGCGCGTTCAATCATTTCAGGGTTTTTTACAAGCGCACTTATTATGAGCGGCTTGTTGTCAAAATAATCTGTAAGTGCAGTATTTTCAATTTTTATGTTTGAAATATTATCGGTTCCTATAAAACTTTTTATAATTTCCTTATTTACTTCATCCTGCTTATCCGGCGTAAGAAATGTATAAATGGGCCTGTATCCTACCGCTCCATAACCTTTAAAAATCTGATCTAACTGGATGATAGCGGTGTCCAGGTCCGCATTAAAATGAATATCAGCTTCAAGGTTATGCGCATGCTGATCAAAAGGCTCTATTGATATTTTGCGAAAGCTGCCAATAGCTGTTTTATAATCACCGATAAGCGTTCCTTTTAAGAACAACCCGTTTGTTTCCGTGAACTCATAAGGAATATATGGATAACGCAAATCCGGCCTGCCGGGAGATATAAATTTCCCGGTGGAAGGAAAGAAAAAAAGAATGCCATTGATACGATTCCAGTTTTCCAGTTCGGGATCAATGGTATAACCTGTTCTTGTACCGGGAAAAACCACCTGGTAGTTAATTCCAAGCTTATCAAAAATGCCGCAGAATAATTTTGCAGCGCCATCCACATTTGCTGTTTTATTTTTTATAAGCCATTCAATGTTGCCGGCATCATCACCAATGGCGTCTTTATCAATATTGATATTTGATTTTATATAATCTTCAACAGCAAGAATTTTTTGTGCATCATCATTATTACCCGGCAATTTTATTTTGGTTGCATATGCTTCCAATGCCCTTTCTTCTTTTGAGGTGCGGGTTGTATAATATTCATACGCCTTCTTTGCGTATTCTTTCCATGTATATAATCTTACAGAAGCGCTTTTATCAATGTTGTAGCTAAGCTTGTAATCCACTCTTTGGAGGTAAGGTTCTACTTGTGCGTATTTTATATCATCAATTTCATCAAGGTTGCTGCTGTATCCTGCAATTATGCGCTTTTCATTTATAACAGAATCCTTACTCACATTAAAACCATTATAGCCTTTTGCGTCGAACTTTAAATAAGCCGGTGTTACAAGCAAAAATTTTGCATGCAGGTAAGGCATTGTTGTACGTTGGAAAACCTCACTTCCAAAAAGGCTCAACGGTCTTTTTATGGCATATTCGTATTCCACTTCACAACCGGGTTCCAATCCTTCAAATGCAAACAGTTTATACTGCTGGTCATCTTCTGTTAGTTCTTTAATTTTTGTTGTGTCGAGATTTACAATTTTTCCATTGGGCAGTATCGTTCTTGCCTGTATGTGTTCGATTGCTGAACCTGCGTACATGGGGATGTAAATTTTATTGAAGCGTTCAATGCCGTTATCGTTTGTAAGCTTTACAATAAAATGGCTGTAATCATTAATAACCACACCGGTTTTTTCGTTGTAATACTCTATTTTTCTTTCGTCGAGAATGCCTGCAGCGCTTGCCGAATCATAAGGCTTTTTTATTTCATGAAGCGCTGGTTTTTCACTCCAGGTATTATTTAAACTGTAATCAAAAGTTTGGGCAGAAAGTATAGCTGTTGCTAATACTAAGGTTGTTGTAACAAAAAATTTTCTCATAACAGAAAGCAATATTTATTTCTTTTTTTCAAGCACCACTTCTTCTTTATACTGGCTGAAAAGCTGTTTTAATGAATTGTTCCAGGTTGTAAAATCTTTGGGCTGCAGCATTAAAAAATTTTGGCGCAGCTCCTGCAGCGCAATCACCTTTCCATTCCCCTGTGAATATTTTATACTGAAGCCAAGAATATCGTTGTTAATGCTGTAGTCTTTTGGTATATAGCTCACAGCATAAGATTCAGGCACATCAAGAATTGTGTATTGTTTAATTACAGATTTAAATTCATTCTCAAGCGGAACCTTTCGTTTTGCCGTATCTATTATTTCGTTCACAAAAAGCTTTTCCAGGTTCAGGTTTATATAAAGTTCATCTGCAATCTTCTTTCCATAATCAGGCACTTCAAAGCCGGCTTTTATGTTTACCCGTTTATCAGCGTTGCTTAATTTATTAATAGCATAATCGCCCATAATAAATTTATTGCTTGCTTTGCCCATCCTGTATTTCACGTAATCACGTGTTTGTTTAGCATCACTGAACATTAAACGGTTATAAACATCTGCTCCCCAATACCCGTTGTAATAAACGCTTGAACGACCTTTAATGCCATTGTCAGTAACGGAAATATAAGTGCTGTCGATAAGTGTATTTTTTTCAGCACTTACTTCGGGCACTCTTTCAATTTTATAATTGTCTTTTGAAATTGCAATCAATGCCTGCTTGCCTTGTATGGCGGAACTGGGCAGGCCAAAAATACAGTTGGGGTCTGTGGCGTCAAGAAATACCCATTCATTATCCAGCTTAAGCGCAGCAATCATGTGATTGTCGGTTATGGGCAGGGAAACTGTTGTATAGTCGTACGGAATATCTCTTGTTCCAATCCATGTAAAATAAGCATCTAAACCTTCAAGCTGCAAAAGCGATGTGAGAATACTGGCCATGTCTTTGCAATCGCCAAAACGGCGGTTGCAAACGTCAATGGCACGGCGTGGCACAAAGCCTTCAAGGCCATCTTCAAAGGCAATATATTTTATGTTGCCCTGCACCCATTGATAAATATTTGCAGCTTTTTCAGCGGGCGAATTACAACCGGCGGTAAGGCTGTCGGCAAGTTTCTTTAAGTAAGGTTCTCTGGTATTGTCGAGCTTGTTTATAAAACCATAGTTCCATTTATATAAATCGTCAAGGCTGCCAAGATAATTTATGCGCCCGCCATTTTCATTCTCATAAGACACAATTTGTATAATAACATGCGGCGCATAATAAGCAGCAGAAGGCGCTCCCCCAAAGCCCGTATAAGCATCAATATTACCTGCCCTGAATATGTAACTGTGCTCTTTGCCTTTGGTGTCTTCAGTTACCTGCACCAGGTTATCATCATTATTCATAATGGTGTATTTAACCTGCATAGTTGCGGGAAAAGTAACAGTGAACTGTTCGTTGACAACAGGCATATAAGAAACAAAATAGAACGGTGACAGCAGGTGTGGATCCTTATGCGCCTGTGTATAGGTTACGTAACCAACCGCTCCTTTTGTCATCGATGGAAGATCAAAGGTTGATTGTTTGGCATCATCGTAAAAAACACTGCTGCTTCTTGAGTTTTCTGTTTTTATATCAGTTACTTTAAGCTTGTTGTATCTTTTTCCATCTGGAACTTTTGTATAAGCTTCAAGCGATGTTAGCTTATTATACGAACTGCTGAAAACATACTGCCTGTTATAAAGGCCATTGGCTTTATCATCCAGCGCAAGAATTTCCTGCTCGGTTTTGCTTTGCGCAAAGGGTTCGCCGTTTTTTAAAATGATGTTTATTGTCTTTGTAAAATTTTGAATTACTGCCTGGTTATTCGGATATCTTGCAGCTATTTCATCAAACGTTTGTGCGTGCAAAGTACTATTCAGCATAAGCAGCATGCAAGTATAAAATATTTTCAACTTTCTCATATACCCTTCTTTTTATTGCTTGTTCACACTTAGCAAAACGCCAAAATAATGAGTTCTTGTTTCGGTAAGCTTGCCGGTTTCATTGTAATATTTGCTGACGCCATTTTCCTCGCCTTCATAAAAACTGCGTTCCGATTTTAAATTGCCGTTAGCATAAAATTCTTTTATTATGCCATGAAAATTATCGTACACATAATTTTCTTCCTTGGCAATTTTTCCATCTTCAAAAAATATTTTGGCAACGCCGTTATTATAACCATACACTCTTTCATACTGTGAAAAAAGCTGCCCGTTACTGAAATAAATTTTTTGCGGGCCATTAGATGTGCTGCTCTCATAATTCAGCTCTGCACTTTTATTGCCATTGGGATAATAAGCTGTAATGAATGCAGTTCCGTTTTTTACAGCTACAGGATTCACCTGTTTCCCATCTTTACCCATATAAGAATAACTAATAAGCTCGTCTTTATGAAAGTTTAATATTACGGCTACCTCGTTATTCTTGCCATAGATAACGGTTGGCCCTTCGAGCATATCTTTTTTATAATTGAATTCTGCTTTTCTGCTGCCATTTTCGTGATAAGAAACTGATGTGCCGTTCATTTCCCCTTCATCAAAAACCTGAGCGTAATACAGCTTGCCATTATCATCATAGAATTTCCACTTGCCTGTTTTCTTATCTAATTTGAACTTGCCTTCCTGTGAAATTGTGCCGCCATAATTGTAAGCTTTATATATGCTGTCTGCAAGCCCGTTTTTATAGTATCTTATGCTTAGCGGCGAGCCATCAAAATAGAATGATTCATATTTGCCCTGCGAGAGGTAGTTGTTGTACGAAACCCTTATATAATCCTTACCATTTAGATGTTTAAAAATAAATTGTCCCTTTCCGGCCGGAAAATTAGATTCGGAAAGTATGTTGCCCGTAGTATCAAATTGGGTGGTTTTAAGCAACCAGCCTGTGCGGTATTTTTCTTCATATAATTTTTTTCCGTTGGGTGCATAGTAAATGCTATATCCATCCAGCTCATCATTAAGGTAATATATTGACGAGGTAAGGGTATTGAAAAGATTGAAGGTTTGATGTTCACCCTGTTTTTTCCCTTCTGCAAAATTGCCGGCATATCTTAGGGAACCGTTTATATGATAGGCTAGTAAAAGGCCGTTTTCCTGGTTATCCTTAAAATTTACCTTTTCAGAAACGTTGCCGTTGGCGAAATAAATGGTACGTTCGCCCTCACGCAAACCCGACTTAAAACCTACTTCAGATTGTATTTTGCCAGATTTAAAATAGTAGGTTGATTTACCATCCGCATCGCCATCTTTATTATAAAACCCATCAGTGGCTTTGCTACCGTCTGCATTATAAAAACTAAGATTGCCGGCGCCTTTCCGCGTAGTAGAAGTGCTGATAACTTTACCTGATTTATCAAAATATGTG
>JAEWBD010000023.1 GCA_023391315.1 Bacteroidota bacterium
AAGATCATACCATGGGCTCAACCGTGCCGGTGGTTGCCGTAACCCTTGGCGGCAGGATGGTGGAGAAACATTTTATCCTGTCAAGGGATCTGGGCGGGCCGGATGCAGCATTTTCTATGGAGCCTGATGAATTTGCAGCTATGGTTAAAGCTGTTCGTGAAGCAGAAGCTGCTACCGGGAAAATAGATTATGAACTTACGGAGAAAAATAAGTTAAGAAGGCGATCTCTTTTTGCAACTAAAGATATAAAAGCAGGTGAATTATTAACCAGCTCAAATATAGCGCCGTTAAGGCCGGGCTTTGGTTTACATCCGGCGTATTATGAAAAGGTTATTGGTAAAAAAGTAAAAGAAGATATTGCTGCGGGCACACCGCTAAGCTGGGATGTGATTATATAGAAGCAGTAAGCAAGTTTGAATGCTTTCATTTCCTAATACAATATAATGATATCAGCCTTAACTTTCCATCACATTGGTATTGCTACAAAAAATATAGAATTAACGGCAGCATTTTACATACAAGCCGGCTACAGAATGTCTGATATAATTATTGAGCCTGTTCAGCAGGTAAAAATTGCATTCCTGTCTAAATCCGGAATGCCATTATTGGAATTGATTGCACCGCTGGATAATAATAACTCAGTTGTAAATAACTATTTGCAAAAAACAGGAACCGGGCCTTATCATTTTTGTTACTGTGTCACAGATTTGGATGCTGCCATTAAAGAATTTAAAGCACAGAAATATATTCTCCTGTCTAACCCTGTTGAAGCAATTGCATTCAATAACCGGAAAATTTGTTTCCTGTACAATAAAAATGTTGGTTTGGTAGAACTTCTTGAGGAGGAAAAAGCATGAAATATTTCATTTTCAGAAATCAAACAATAGAACTTTTATTTTCAGATATTAATGCTTCTTTTTCCGGGTACAATGATATTTCTTATATTGATGAAACTGCCGACAGGTTTATCTGGTTTTATCTTCCGCCAATTAAAGCCGATAACAAAGTAGTTGCAGATGAGATAAACAACGACCTAAGCAGTTTAAAGTTTGTGTTGCAGCAAATTCCTCCAACAAAGGGGTTTTTTATTTTTTCGTTATATACTCTTTTCGATATCCAAATAGAGCTTTCTGAAAATACTTTGAAAACGTCAATTGATTTTTTTAATTCAGAAATATTGCAATTGGCCAGGCAGCACTCAAATATTAAAATTATTGATGCAAATTCATTTTTTAGCAGGTACCGTAGTAATGAAATAATTGACTGGAAATATTATTTTATTTCTAAAATGATAATTAGCCCGAGGTTAACCAAAGATTTTAAAAAATGGTTCTCCGGCGAGGTATCTGCAATTGAATTAAAGAGGAAAAAATGCATAATAGTTGATTTAGATAATACTTTGTGGGGTGGGATATTGGGAGAGGATGGAGAAGAAGGGATTAAATTGGGCGGAGATTATCCGGGAAGCGCTTTTTTGCTGTTTCAGGAATATTTGCTCGAATTAAACAAGAAGGGGGTTTTGTTAGCTGTTTGTAGTAAAAATAATGAAACAGATGTGTTTGATGTTTGGAAGAATCATCCTTTAGCTATTTTAAAAGAGGAGCATTTTGCTGCATATAAAATTAACTGGAACAATAAGGCAGAGAATATAAAACAATTAGCTGATGAACTAAATCTTGGTTTAGACAGTTTTGTATTTATTGATGATAATGCTACTGAACGTGAACTAGTAAAACAATTATTACCGGCAGTAACTGTTCCGGATTTTCCGGAGCAACCTTATATGCTCCCTCAATTTATACAGGAGCTGGCGAACAGCTATTTTAAATTGTATAAGTTAACATCGGCTGATAAAAATAAAACGCAACAGTACAAGGAAAACCTGAAGCGCACAAACTTTCAGCAACAGTTTTCAAATATTGATGATTATTTACAAAGCCTGAACATAGAGCTTTCCATCAGACCGGCAGATAAATATGCCATGCCCCGGTTGGCGCAATTGACACAGAAAACAAACCAGTTTAATCTTACAACCCTTCGTTACACCGAAACGGATATTTTATCTAAAGTAAAAAACGGGTCAGATATATATTCTCTTTCAGTAAAAGACAGGTTTGGAGATAGTGGCATTACAGGTGTTTGTATTATAGAATTTGAAGCGGGAACAGCTATTATAAATACCTTTTTAATGAGCTGCCGCATATTGGGTAAAGGCATAGAAAAAGCTTTTTTATTTTTTTGCCTTCAACAGCTTCAACAAAAAGGCATAAATACAGTATTGGCAAAATATACTTTTACACCTAAAAATTCGCAGGTGAAAGACTTTTTTGATAAAAATGGGTTTGTTTGTTTAAAGGATGGTTTGGAAGAGAAGGGTTACCAAATGGATGGTTTACAAAATCAGCAATTAATAATTGATTCTTTTTATAAAATTAATTAGTCATTATGGTAAGAAATGAAATTAAAGAAATAATGCAGCGGGTTTTTGAGTTAGACCAGATTAATGAAGACATTTCCCAGGATAATTGCGGAACATGGGATTCACTCGGGCATTTAAATCTGATAGTTGAGCTGGAAGAAGCTTTCAATATTTCGCTGGAACCGGAAGAAATAAATCAAATGAAAAATTTAGATGAAGTGGAAAAGTTTGTCAAACTAAAAACAAAGAAATGACACTCGTTAATCAAAGCGATTTTGATAAGATACAAGCTGTCCTAAAAAACATAGATTATAAAAGAGCATTTGTACATTCAAATTTGTTTCATGGATTTAAGTTTGATAAAAAACTATCAAGAAATGAACAGTTAACAATGCACTATCAAGCCATAAAAGAACTTGTAGAGAAAAGGCCTTTATGGATGCCGTCATTCAATTATGATTTTACAAAATCAGGAATTTATGATATTCAGCAAGCGCCATCCGAAGTTGGCATACTAAGTGAGTTTTTCAGAATGCAAATAGCAAAATGGCGCTCGCCTGTGCCTGTATTTTCTTTTACAGGCGATGATGAACCACCGGCATTTCATGATAATTTATACATTGATCCCTTTGGTGAGACATCTCTCTTTCATCAATTAGTTCAGGATAATGCGCTTCTCATTTACTATGGCACAACTAATATCAACAGTTCAACTATTATTCATTATTGTGAAAGCGTTTCCGGCGCTTTAAATTATCGGTACGAAAAAATTTTTAAGGGTGCAATCATTACAGATGATAGTGAAAAGCAAGTTGTCCTGAAAATGCATGTGAGGCCCAAAGGGCTTGGATTAAATTACGATTGGAAAAGATTAGAAGATAACTTGAAAAGAAAATCAATTTTGCACGAATTTAAAAATCATCGCTTTGATATTAAGGTTATAAGGGTGATTGATATTTGCAACCATTGGATAGCAAAAATGCAGGAAGACCCATTGTATTTCCTGGATGATGAAAGCCGAGGTAGAGTAGAGGAAAAGTTACAAAAGCTCGGGCATCCCTTTCTAATTTCAGACTTTGAATAAAATAATTATAATAACTTATATATGAATAGCGGCAATAAATTTTCAACAATTGGCCAGGCGTCAAATAATGAACTGCAAAATAGAAAAAGGCTTTTTGAGCTTTTCAAGAATAATCCCATGACTCCAACAGAGTTATTAAATAGCCTGGGATTGTTTACAAGGCGCCAGCTTCTTTCACGTTTTCTTTTTATGAATAACTTGTATCAGCAAATCCTTAATGTTCATGGAATAATATGTGAATTTGGCGTTCGCTGGGGGCAAAACCTTGCATTGTTTACTTCGTTAAGAGGAATATATGAACCCTATAATTATAATAGAAAAATTGTAGGCTTTGATACTTTTGAAGGTTTTCCAAATACAAGTAAAGAAGATGGCAACTCTTCTGCAATTAAGAAAGGCGCTTATGGTGTTACACCCGGATATGAAGACTTTTTGGAACAAATTTTAATGTATCACGAAACCGAGAATCCCATTGAACACATAAAAAAATTTGAATTAATTAAAGGCGATGCCACAAAAACCTGTTCACAATATTTAAAAGATAATCCGGAAACAATAATCGCTTTTGCTTATTTCGACTTTGATATATATGCACCTACCAAAGCTTGCCTTGAAGCAATTTTACCACATATTACAAAAGGAACTGTGATTGGGTTTGATGAATTGAATTATCATCAATTTCCCGGAGAAACGCTGGCTTTTAATGAAGTCATAGGGCTTAATAAGTATAGAATAAAAAGGTGTGAATTTGCCCCAACTATGTCATACATTATTATTGATTAATTCTACAGCTTATTATAATGCGAAACTCAATTGAATATTATTTTGATAGGCTTTTTCCAATAAACAGAAGCCTAACGGGCAATGGCAACAGGGAGACATTAAAAATACTTTCAGAACTGGTTGATCTGAAAATTTATGAAGTACCATCTGGCACAAATTGCTTTGACTGGACGGTTCCTCCTGAATGGAATGTAAAAGAAGCCTGGGTGAAAAACAGCAAAGGTGAAAAAGTGATTGATTTTGAAAAATCAAATTTGCATCTATTAGGATATTCAGAACCCTTCAAAGGGAAATTAAGTTTAAGCGAACTGAGGCAACATTTGCATTCATTGCCTAATCAGCCAGGTTTGATTCCTTATATGACTTCTTACTATAAAAAAAGATGGGGGTTTTGCATTACACATACACAGCTTGAAAGCTTACCGGAAGATGAATATGAAGTATTAATAGATTCAAGCTTAGATGAAGAAGGCAGCATGACTTATGGCGAAGCTTTTATAGAAGGCGAGCAAAAAGAAGAAATATTCTTTTCCACCTATATTTGCCATCCTTCTTTAGCAAACAACGAACTCTCCGGCCCCCTTGTCACCGCCCATCTTTATAAAGAACTGAAAAAGCGAAAAAAACCACGTTACTCTTACCGTTTTGTTTTTATTCCCGAAACCATTGGCAGCATATATTACTTATCTGTTAATGGAGAAGATTTAAGAAAAAAAATGATTGCAGGATATGTTGTCACATGTATTGGAGACAACGGGCCTTTTACTTATAAGCGCAGCAGAAGAAAAAACACAATAACAGACAGAGTTGCTGAGCTTATCTTAAAACAAACAGAAACGGATTATAAAATCTATGATTTTTTTCCTACCGGCAGCGATGAACGGCAATACTGCTCGCCAGGATTTAATTTGCCTGTAGGCTCTTTAATGAGAACCATGTATGGAAAATATCCCGAGTATCATACATCAGCCGATAACAGGGATTTCATAAGTTTTGCAGCTATGGAAGAATCTGTTAATAAATATCTCAGCATTATAGATGTGATTGAAAACAACAAAATGTACATTAACAGGCTGCCATATTGTGAATTACAACTTGGAAAAAGGGGCCTTTATCCTACTTTAGGCTCGCAAAAGGGAATGGCCGATTTCGTAAAAGGTATTATGTGGCTATTAAATTTAGCAGATGGAAAGCATGATTTAATTGATATAGCTAACCTTAGTAATCTACCGATTGAATCGTTTTTTGATGTGATTGAAAAATTAAGGGAGCAAGGTATTTTAGAAATAAAAGAACAGGTAATAGTATAAAATCAATATAGAAAATATTACTATTGTAAAAACAATCTAACCTTACTGCTTTAGAATTTTTATGAGAATGCGCTTTGGTTTTTTACGTGTAGTCCTATTATTTCTTCTTGCAGGCAATACATGTATTTCATGCAAAAAAGAATCTTCCGTTGTAGTTGCTTCAGCAACATTAGAATCTTATGCCGGCAGTTTAAAAATTCAGCTTAAACACGAATCAATTGAAAAAATATTCACCGCCCAATTCCCCTGGGAGGCAAAAGGCCTCAATTATTTTAATGTAATACAGCAGGATTCTGTATGGAGCATGTGGTATAACTCATTTGCAAGCAACCAGGGGGCTTATAACGGTTCCTTTTGCCTTGCAACTTCTGGTGATGGCAAGAACTGGACAAGGCCAAGTATTAAAGACAACACCAATATCCTGATAAATGGTGGCAATTATAAAAGTATTACCGAATCTTATGTATTTAAAGACAGGAACGATACACTATATCCCTATAAGATGATTTGCACGAAGCTCATTAACGATGAAGAGAAAACCTTTTTATATGCTTCACGCGACGGGATTAAATGGCAAGAACGCAATAAATTGTATAATCAAAAACAGGATTCACAGTTTGGAGTAATTGAATCAAATGGCTTGTTTTATATCTTTTCACGTTATAACGATTATTCGAATGGCTATCAACGGGCAATCGGGTTATCAACTTTAGATAAAAACCTGAATGAAGTTGAAGCCCCCAAACTCTTACTGGAAGCAGATCCCAATAGTGCTTTTCCGCATATATATAATAATGCAGCTTCAAAAATTAATGATTCTACTTTTTTACTTTTTCCAACTTTTTTTAATGAATCCAATGGAAACGTTCGTGTAAAGTTAATTTACACCAATAATCTCCTGAACTATTATACTGTAAACGACAATCTAAATAGTGACCTTTTCCCAAATGATAATGTTAACTGGATAATTGTTTCCCCAGGGGTTATGCCAGCCGGCGAGCCTAATACATACTGGTTATATTATATGACAACACCAGTTAAACATGGCCTGTTTAGATCAGCAACAAACTTATACGTTAGCTATTATCGTATAAAATTGGTTATATCTGAGTAATACCCGTTTCAAACTCAATTCTTCGTTTAATACTACCTTTTATAAGGCTTACGCATAATATTTGAAAAAGAAATTTTTCCTTCATACGATATTGTACACTGTTGCGCCCAAGCTACCAACAATAGCGGCATTCATAGTGTTACCTATTACCAGCCCTTATCTTACGCTTGAGGACTATGGTAAATTTGGCCTGGTAATAGCCTGCTATTCACTTTTTCTTTTAAGCGTAACATTAGGCCAACGGGTAATATTGCAAAACTCCTTTTTTGAATATCCCGCTAAATTTCCATTGGTCTGGAAGCGTTCGTATGGCATTATGACATTAGGAAGTATTTTGGGGTCAGTATTGCTTGCAGGTGTATTATATATCTTTTTAAAAGAAGGGTTTAATAAAGAATATTTTCTTGTAACTGGTTTATGTGTGTTCGCTTTAATTGCTTCACCCATTGAGTCTTTAGCCCAGGTTTATTACACTTTAAGTGAACGCCCCTTGACTATTACACTGCGGGCAATTATTATGAGTGTATTAAATATTATAATCCTTATAATAACCATAAAATATTTTCGATTAGGTTTTTTAGGCCTCGTTCTTGGTTTCACTTCCAGTACTTTTTTTTCGTTGCTGTTTTATTTATATCCCCTCTGTATAAAACTTAAAATATATCCGCTTTTCTTTTTTAAGAAGAAACATTTTAAAGAGTATTTAAGGGTTGGCCTTCCGCTTTTACCGCATAATTTATCGCTTGCAATTTTTAACACATCAGACAGGATGCTATTAGGGTTTTATAAGGTGAATGTATCTGCAATAGGGCTTTATTCGCAAGGGTACGGAATTGGGGCTAACGCAATGGTACTCTTAAATGGTATATTTTCTGCAATAAGTAAAACGCTGCAGCTTTCATTCAGGAATAAAACGGAAGAAAATAAGTTTCGGCTTCGCAGGATATTTATTACACTCATTAGTGGCGTAGGGCTTATGTTTTTTAATATCTGTTTGTGGATGAAAGAAATATACATGTTCCTGTTTAGAAAGCCAGAGCTTCAAACAGGTTATCCTGTTGCCATTATAGTATTAATGTCGCATATCTTCTTTCCGCTATACAGCTTTGGCGTATATTCTTTATTTATAACCAAGAATACCAGGATTGTCGCAAAAATCACTTTCTTTTCTGCGCTTATAAATGTTATACTTAACCTCATCCTCATACCATTTTACGGCATCTGGGCTTCATTGTTAACCACATCGCTTTCATTTATTTTTTTAAGTATAATGGTGCTTTTTATAAAAGAAGTAAAAGCATATTTAAAATGGATATTCAGGAATATAGTTTTAGTGTACGCTATTTTCATTGCTTATGGAATAAGCCTGACTCTTTTTGCATGGCTTTTGAAAGACGTAACCTGGCAGTCAAAGATTTTTATAACTATTGCAAACATTGCAATTGCTATGATATTTTATCAATATCGAAAACAAATTTTCTCTAAACGGCACAAAATTTTAAGTGTTGTTAATGAAAAAATAAGGAACAATTAATGCGAGTGTTATTTTATTCATCCTACCACGC
>JAEWBD010000049.1 GCA_023391315.1 Bacteroidota bacterium
GCAAAGTTTAGTGGTCAACCCTGGTCGGCCTTACCAAAAGTAACGTCGGCTCTACATTTTGTTTATCCCGTAATCCTCACCCCCGAGACGAGAGGGCATGTCTGCCAAAAATTTCATCACCCCACAGTATGTATAAGAACTAATTGCGTTTGCAGTGCAATATTAAAGCTAAAAACCAATTTAATAGAAATCTTTCAAGACAAATTTTTTATTTATAGAAAATGTTTAATAAAATATATATTTGGATAAATATTTTCTAAAACCACCTGCTGATATGACCGGTAAATTGAATCTTGACAAACTGGACTTTCAAATAATCCAGGCTATGATGGACAATGCCAATATTTCTTATGCCGACCTCGGAAAAAAACTGTTCGTTTCCGGCGGCACCATTCATGTACGCATTAAAAAAATGCAGGAGCTTGGCGTTGTGCGGGGAACAAAATTCAATATTGATTTTAAAATCCTGGGCTACGATGTTATTGCATTCATTGGTATCTATCTTGAAAAAAGTTCGCTGTATGACAGCGTGGCGGCCCAGTTAAAAAAGATTCCCCAAATTGTACGCCTTAATTATACCACGGGCAATTACAGCATGTTTGCAGAAGTGGTGTGCAAAGATATCAGCCAGCTAAAATTTGTGCTGCACGATGAGCTTCAGAAAATAAAGGGCATTGAACGCACAGATACCATTATTTCGCTTGAGGAAAGTTTTTCGAGAAATGTATTAGTTGCAGAAAGCGGAATATGATCTTAAAAGGGTTGAAGGTTCAGGGATAGCCTCACGCCTCAAAAGCGCCAGTACAATACACGAACAATCAGCCAACCAAATGGTCATGGTTACAATCATTTTTATGGCAATGATTGGCTTTTCTACAATCTTTATAATTCAAAATATGAGCGCCTATAATAAGTGTGGCTGCAGGAATCAGTAACAATAATTCAGCCCCTGTAATCACTTCTTTAAGTATCAAAAGCGAAAGGCCAACTAAAAAAAGAATAAGGGGCAATTTTTTATGATGGTGTTTTTTCCAGCCATGGTATAATGAATAAGAGCCGATTAAGCCCGCCAAACCAATCATGGTGTATTCGAATATCTTGTTATGCAATATTTCTAACCCAAATAAAGGCAGGCTTGTAAAAAATAAAGGAAGCACGGCGCAATGAATAGCACATACCAGCGAGGCAGAAATTCCTAATGTATCGAGGTTAATCTTTCTAAGCGTTTTTATCATCGGAATGCAAAGCTAAAGTTTTGCAACAGCGTTGCAAAATTAATTTCGTTAACAATTACTTGTTTATGGCTTTTATAACTTTGCAGGCATGAGTAAAAAAGTTGTTGGCTACATCATTTTCTTCATCGTACTCACGATTGGTTTTCTGATAGCAATTTTTGCAGGCACAGACAAATGGAAAGCAAAAGCGCCTATCATCAGTTTTGTAAAGCCGTTTGCTTTTACCAACCAGGATAATCAGCCTTTTACCGAGAAAGATATGGCCGGAAAAGTTTGCGCCGTTAATTTCTTTTTCACTACCTGCAAAGGAATTTGCCCTGTAATGAATAATAATCTTGATAAAGTATATGGCGATTTTAAGAACGAAAAAGATTTTATGATTGTTTCCAATACCTGCGACCCGGAAACAGATTCCGCAGCGCAGTTAAGGCATTATGCAGATTCCATGAAGGTTGACACGCGTAAATGGGTTTTTCTCACCGGCAGGAAAGACAGCCTTTACTTTGCGGCCCGCAACAGTTATTTAATTGATGACCCGAATAACAATGTTGGCAGTATTAACGACCAGTTTTTGCATTCACAATTTGTGGCATTGGTTGATAAATTTGGTAATGTACGAGGCCAGGTATATGATGCGTTAAAACCGGAAGATTTAAAACTGATGGAATCCAATATCAGGGCCTTACTGAAAGAAACGAAGCCGCCTGAAATAACAACCAACGGCACATCATTCGCAAATTAACAGAGATGAAAGATGAAATAATTGACATATTAAAACATAACCAGCTTAGCGTTACAGAAAACAGGCTTAAAATATTAGAGCTGTTTCAGAAAAACGGTAAAGCACTTTCTCATGGCGATATTGAAAAAATGAGCGGCAAACATTTTGACCGTGTAACTATTTACCGTACGCTTCAAACCTTCGTTGATAAAGGGATTATTCATACCATACCTACCGCAGATAATTCCATCATGTATGCTTTGTGCAAGGAAACCTGTAGCGAAGGCCATCATCACGATGATCATGTACATTTTTTATGCGAAGAATGCGGCACCACTTATTGCCTGGACAATGTTACCATTCCTGAAGTAATTATTCCAAAAGGGTTTTCCGTGCATCAAACCAACGTTTTGGTAAACGGTGTTTGCAAAAACTGCAAGTGAGCTTTCTATACGGCAATCGCTTCTTTATTATATTTATTCCTGTATTCAAGCGGTGATAACCCTGTTATCTTTTTAAAGATGGTTCTGAAAGCTTTCGGGTCATTATAACCCACATCATACATTACCTCGTTCACGTTTTTCCTGCTGCTCTCAAGGTTCTTTTTAGCGGCTTCAATTTTTACACGCTGAATGTATTCAATAACGGTGTTTGAGGTTGCTTTTTTAAACCTGCGTTCCATATTCCTCCTGCCCAGGGCAAACATAGATGCAAGCTGGTCAACAGTTATTCTGTCTTCAAAATTATTTTCAATAAATTCCTGCGCCTTTTTTATAGGTTCATCATCGTGTGTTTTCTGACCTTCAAAAATTATAAAAGGCGATTGGCTTATCCTGTCAATATCAATCATAAATTCTTTGGAAATGAGTACAGCAATTTGCCGGCCTGCATACTTCTCAATAATATATACCAGCAGGTTTAAAAAAGAATAAGCGCCGCCACTTGTATAAATGCCGCTGTCTTCTGTCATAATCTTATCATCCACCAGGTTTACCTCTGGAAACAGTCTTTTAAAATCGTTGGCAGCCGTCCAGTGAGTAGCGCATTGCTTGCCATCAAGCAATCCTGTTCCGGCCAGGAAAAACGATGCAATGCAAAATGTGGCTATTTCTGCACCATGATCATACTGTTCCTTTATCCAGGGCACAAAGGCTTCATTATTTTGCATAACAGAATCTGGTTTGCCATGTATGGCCGGTATCATTATGAGATCGGTTTTTTTTATATCATCAATCAATACATCAGGCATAATTGTAAATAAACCGCGCTGGCTTGCCTCTTTCGAAATGCCCACGAGCTGCACTTTAAATAAAGGCGGTTCACCTTCACGTGCACGCAGCGTGTTCACTTCATTCATAATCTGGTGCGTGCCTTCAATGTTAACTACGCTGGTATGCCCGTGCGGAATAAGAATTGATACATGTTTCATATGTTGTGTTTTTCAATTGCTGCGCAATCTTTTTATGTTGCCGGCTATTGCAGTGCTATTAAGCTTAGTTGTGTCACTCCCTTCAACTGCATTAATCCTGCTGAGCTATAACATCAGGTTATGGCCGCAATGCGGACAGCAAACATAAAAAATGTTTTTGTCGTAATCAACCCCTTACAATGCCGTATATACACCGCTCATAAATTAATAGCGCTTTTTAAGTTTGTGTTATCAAATTAAATACAATGGAAAAGCTTGAACTCAAAAAAAATCTTAACGTTTTTGGAATTGAGGTAAGAACTTTCCCTGAAGGTATTGGCGGGGCATTTGATGAATTAATTAAGAAAACCGGTGATTGTGCGGACAAAAGAAATTATTATGGCATAAGTAGTATGCATAAAGATGGCATAGTTTACAAAGCAGTTGCTGAAGAAAAATATGAAGGAGAGGGCGCAAGGCTTGGTTATGAAAATGATGTTATAGAAAAAGGAACCTACTTGTATCAAACATTATATCACTGGGCAAACAAAACTTGTTTAATAAAAGATATTTTCAGTGAAATGATGCATGATGAACGCATTGATGTTACGAAACCCTGCATAGAATGGTATAAGAGCGATGAAGAAATGCTATGCATGCTGAAGCTGAAAAATTTAATAACAATTAAAAGCTAAACTATGTTTAAACACACAAAAGCATTCAGCGGTTTTTCTGTAAATGATATACAGAAAGCAAAAGAATTTTATGGTAATGTGCTTGGCCTTGAAATAAAAGAGGGCATAATGGGCATATTAGAGCTGCATATTGAAGGTAACAATCCGGTTATTGTTTATCCAAAGCCTAACCATGAACCGGCCACCTTTACCATTTTAAATTTTCCGGTTGATAATATTGATAAAGCCGTTGATGCACTCATTGAAAAAGGTGTTGTATTTGAACAATACGGCGGCGATATTAAAACAGATGAAAAAGGCATAAGCAGAAATAATGGCGGGCCCAATATTGCCTGGTTTAAAGACCCTGCCGGTAATATTCTTTCCGTGCTTGAAGTAAAATAATTTTAACGAACCGGGGCTGCTGCTTTGTTGCCCCCAAACATTGTATTATGATAAAAGAACAAATAAATACTGAGGTATTATTCGGGAGTCTCGATGCAACAAGCAATGAATTAATGCAACTCGTGCAGGATGAAAAAGAGGAAACCCTTAACACGGTTCCTTTTGTGAACAGTTGGACGGCAGCACAGGTATTAATTCATATAACAAAATCGAACAGGGCCATAGCGCAAGGCCTGCAGATGCACGGCCTGCCTGCTGAAAGAGATCCTGAACAAAATACAGATCATCTTAAAAAAATATTTCTTGATTTTAAGGCAAAATATAATGCACCTGATTTTATTATTCCTGAAGATGGCTATCATAACAAAGAGCAAATAATTAATGCGCTGGAATTATCAATCAGGAATTTGCAAACGGGGCGCAATGAAACCGATCTTTCTGAAATTATTGACCTGCCTATATTTGGTGAAATAACCAAACTTGAATTATTGCACTTTGTTTTATATCATACTCAGAGGCATATCCGCCAGTTAAAAAATATACTTGGCACAATTAAAAACTAACTATGTAACTCAGACAGTTAAGGCTGCAGCATAAAAACCAGCGTTAATATTTTATTTCAGTTTTAAATCGCTTACCAGCATTACATGATCGCTGAGGTTTTCATCAACCATATCAAACTGTTTTACTATAATGCTGGTATCGGGCAGAATATAATCAATGCGCAGCATGGGCGCTAATGTGCTGTAGGTTTTGCCAACGCCTGTACCTGTTTTAAGAAAGGCATCGCTCCGGCGGTTTTTTACCCGGAAATAAGTGTAAGAAGTAGGCACATCATTAAAATCGCCGCAAATAACCGAAGGATGCGTAACGGAATCTGTTTGCCGCCTTACAATATCAGCCTGCAGGCCGCGATTAGTAAAAGCGGCTTTCATCTTAATAAAAATATTTTTGGAAGCATGTATGGCTTCATCATCGCGTTCTTTTATTTTATTCATCTCGGCATAATCAGCCGTATTAAATCCAAACGATTGAAGATGGGTTGTAAAAATGCGCAGCGTATCATTATTTATTTTGGCATCCACATAAATGAGACTGCCGGCAAACTCACCGGGAAAACCTGTTTTCCCCGAATCGATAAGCGGGTATTTTGAAAAAATAATTGAGCCCGAAGTATAAAAACCGTTTTCCTTATCATAGTCTTTTGAATAAAAATAATAAGGATATTTTTTGCTGAAGAGGCTAATATTATCAGCGTTTTCTCCGCGTGTAAAGGAATGATTAAATTCCTGCAGACAAATGATATCGGGCTGAAGATCGAGCACTGACCGGGCCAGTTCTGTACGGTTATGTTGCTTGGTTTCCTGGTTTTTACTTAAGCCATACATATTAGCCACATTCCAGCTTATAAGGCGCAGTGTACTGTCGGGTTTAATACTCAAATTGGAGGGTGTAAAGTTAGCCGCGAATGTTACGCTTATTTGTTTATAACCAAGTAGCAAAACAAGCAGCGGCAATAATGATATTTTTGGCTTTGCAATAAGCCAGAAAAAGAAGGCAAACAATAATAAAAAAAACAAATAAGGAAATGTAAGCCCGAGAAAACCAACCAGCCACCAATGCTGCGGGTTTAAAAACGGAACAAGCAGTGTTAGCCCATACACCAGGCAAAATATTATGGTTATAACAAGGAAGACGTTTCTGATAATATGCCGTACAATGTTTGCCATTAATTAAAATTAACGAATTGGCATAAATTTTATTTCCATTGCAGGTCGGTTATAACAGGATAGTGGTCGGATATCTTTTTGCCGGCGACTGTACATTGCTCAATCTTAAACTGTTTATCAGTAAAAATATAATCAATACGCAACGTAGGCACAATTTTATAAAAAGTGCGGCCAATGCCTGAGCCTTTTTCAAGAAAAGCATCCTGAAAATTTCCTCTTAAATGATGATATGTATAAGAAGTGGGCACCGAATTTACATCGCCGCAATAAACGGCAGGCATCTGCGTATTGTCAATTTTATTGCGGATGATGTTCACTTCCTTTGCATGCAGCCTTTCTATATCACGAAGTTTATACTGAATAACCCTTTTACGGTGATAGGTTATTTCATAAATGTCCTGCTTTAACCGCGAAGTATCGTTGTATAACCTGAAAGATTCAAGGCGTGCTGTAAAAATTCTTAGCGGTTTATTGTTAAGCTGAATGTCCGTATAAATCATATTTTGCTTTTCCGGATCGGTAGTAATAGTAACCCTGCCACTGTCAATAAAAGATTTTTTTGAAAATATAGCGCAGCCATCCACAACCTTTACACCATTATATAATCTGAAAAAGCCATCGTTTGAAAAGAAGTGATAAGTGTAACCCATGGCCAGCATTTCATCCTGTATGAATGTATTGGTATCATAATCGGTAATAATATTCAGGAATTCCTGCATGCAAACAACATCGGGATTATTGTTTTTTACCACCTGTAAAATGTGGGACCACTTAACCGATTTTGGATTAGAAGAAACAAATCCCTGCACATTCCAGGTAAGTATTCTCAATGATGAATCTTTCTTTTGAATATTAAATGAGGCAGGCGCATTAAAGGCAACTGTTTTGAGAAGATTGGGCAAACCAAAAAACAAGCTTATAAGCATAATGCTTCCTAACTTCTTTCTTCTTACAAATAAATTTGTAACGGCTAATATCATTACCGCTAAAAAGCAGTAAGGAAACCAAAGTGCAAACAATGGTATAAACGAAAAAGAGAATGGCGAAATATAAGCGCTGAAACAGGAAACGAGGAAAACTGCAGTTAATATAATGCAACCGCAGACCCATGTAAACCTTATAAATTTTTTCATGAATTAATACCGGGCTAAAAATTTTCTTTGCTTGCTTTTTTCAAAAATTCCTTTTCTTCTTCGGTAAGAAGATGATAGCCTTGTTCGTTTATTTTATCAAGAATTTCATCAAGTTTCTGCTGGCTGAAATGATGGGTTTTTTCAAAAGGTGTGCGCGTGGCTTTATAGTAAAGCTGCTGATGCGTAGTCTCTGTATATTTTTTTTCGGGATTGAAAAGATCATTTACCCAGTTAGCCAGGTCTGTTATCCACTTGCCTATATCCCTGCCGTGTTTTAGCTGGTAAATAAAAAAGAAACCTGTTGCCCCGGCAACAATGTGGCTTATAGCCACCGTTCCGCTGTGGCTCAACCCAA
Organism: Bacteroidota bacterium; assembly: GCA_023391315.1. Lineage (GTDB taxonomy): Bacteria > Bacteroidota > Bacteroidia > Chitinophagales > Chitinophagaceae > Parafilimonas. The sequence goes on from JAEWBD010000049.1 coordinate 7,662, forward strand.
TCGTGCCTAAATCTATTGCTGCAAAAACCAATGTAAGCACCCATAAAGGAATACCTCCGTTAAGCATGGGCAAAATCCGGAATTTGGGCGAAAGTGCGGTAGTAGCAACTGCAATAGCCATTACCGGTGTGCCGGCGCCCATTATATAAATAGCGGCGGCATTTGCATGTATGGAAGGTATCAGGTTGGCTGTAATAATAAAACTCAGGCCACCAAAAAAACCGCCGTATAAATAAATTGGGAAGAGCTTATTGTTGCCCGCCAGGTCCTGCAAAATATACCCAAAACACCAAAGCCATAATAAGCTGCTTATAAGATACCAGATGCTGTTATGGGCAAACATGTAAGTAACCAGCGTCCAAGGGCGGGTGAGTAACTGGTAACCATCTACCGGCAGGGCAACCCAGCTGTCAATACCGGCAGTGTTTGTATTTTCTATGCCTGCCGTTAAATAAAAAATAACTTTTACCGAAAGTATGCCTGCAAAAAACAAAGAGTTGAGAATGATGAGCCAGGTAAGGGCATTGGTATCATCGCCTATTAAAATCTTTTTTTTTCTATTTTGTTCTCTTACAGCCATATATTTTGCAAAATTGAAATTAGAAAATATCAATAAAATGTTCGCCGGTTTGTTTTATTCCAAAAATACACTAAAGCTAAACCAAAAATTGCGCCACCTAAATGTGCGAAGTGGGCCACATTATCGCCGGCGCTGTTTTGTAAAGCCATCATTAATTCAAACCCTGCATATATAATTACGAACCATTTTGCTTTTAGTGGCAGGAAAAAATAAATATATATATAGGTATTGGGAAATAAATAACCAAAAGCGGCCAGGCAGCCAAAAACGGCCCCGGAAGCTCCTAAGGTAGGCTCGTTTAAACGGGCTGTTACAAAACTGTTGGCAATTATGTAAGCATTTTGAGCAATAGACCCATCAGAAGTATTATTCCGCCATTCGTTTATAATGCTGGAAACCACGTTGTTTCTAAAAGCGTCAGCTACATGATGTTCAGCTACAAAGTTTTCAAAATTACCAAAAGTGAAATTGCTTTTCAAAGCGTTGAAATCATTCACCACGGAGCTGGTTTCAACATACAATACAATCATGTGCAGCAGGGCGGCGCCAAGCCCGCATACAATATAAAATGTAAGAAACTTTTTTGGCCCCCAAAGATTTTCCAGTACAGAGCCAAACATCCATAAGGCAAACATATTGGAAAGAATATGCGTAAAGCTGCCATGCATGAAAAGATGGGTTACAAACTGCCAGGGCTTAAAC
>JAEWBD010000187.1 GCA_023391315.1 Bacteroidota bacterium
ATGCTACTCAAAACAATAATGGAATACCCATTGCGGCCTGCATAAAAAGTAAAGTGGTAAGAAGAAAATAGACAGCCGCAAAAACCTGGACACTACGTGCGCTTTTAGCGATAAAAAAACCAAACAACGGTAATATTTGCAAAGCATGCATACCAAAAAAATGCGCTATGCGTAAATCGCCGTAGCGTTTACTCCAGTTTATTCCCGGCAGGCCTTCTCCCCCATCGGATGCGCCAACTGTGTGTGCAAGATGCACGCCCATTACGCCGCCTTCAAAAGCAAATATCACAAACAATATTATTCCCAAACGTATGCCCCATATATAAGCATTTGGAACCGTAAATCTTTTCTGTTTAAAGAACAGGTAACCTATATAGGCTGTCCATGCTGCCAATACAGAAATGGCGATGCCCATGAATATAAACAACAACCTGTAAAATATAGTAGTCGTGTTGAAATGTGAGAGCCTGCCGTTGGCTGCCTGCCAGGTAATTACAAAAAGTTCATACGACATTACAAGCAGCACCATTTTTGAGAACTTGTTTACTTTATGTTGCGCTATTAAATAGTGCATAATCCAGCCCATTGTCCAGCAGTACAAAGCAACCGAAATAAAAAACTTTGCCGGTTTTATCCATGCATTTATGCCCAGTACAATCGTATCTGACAATTGTGTCATTAATATGCATACAAATGCTCCAACGAAGGAAAGTACGCCATACCAATACAATAAGGTATTGCGCCTTTTTAGTTCTGCTAAAAAAGCTTTCATTTTTATATATTTTTAAGATGATCTAAAAGTTCCCGGCGAAGTAGTGCTTTGTCTTTATCAATCTTATGATGAGAAATAACAGCAACCCGGCAGGGCCAAACAAAAATGTAAGCAGCATGCAGGGCGCCAGCAACCAATGATTGATATTATAACGAATGCCGTTGTTTTTAATAAACATACCTGCAAGCAGGTCAAAAGCGAGGTAGTGAACCCAGCCCGCAACCAGCAGCTTATCGTTTTCAAAAAGTTTCTTTACACCGCTTAGTGAACTGAAACTTTGCATATCTGCAGGTTTAAATGTTGTAAACATCAGCCAGGTATAAACAAGCGCCATCAGCGTTATAATTATACCCAGAATAAATTTGTCGGAGGTCTTCCAGAAGGGAAGAAAAATAAGGATAATCCATCCGGCCATTGCAAGCGTGTTTGCTGCTGTAAATATTTGTTCCGCGTGCATAATTGAAATTTATTCAACAAATTTCTTTTAGATGCAGCTTGTTTTCGTTGATATTTATCAAGAAATAAAAACCGTCAAAAATTTTCCAAACCGGAAGCATGAATGCGCATAATCTCAGCGCTTATTTCTTATGCGGCTTAAATGTTCAGGCGTAACGCCGATAAAGGAAGCGATCATATATTGAGGAACGCGCTGTATTAATCCAGGTTCTTCATCAAGCAGAAACTGGTAGCGTTGTTCGGGTGTATAGGCGCGTAACATGGTGTTATGCTTTGAAAGCAATAAGTAAAGATATTCAGCAATCTTTCTTCCGAATATTTCAAACACAGGATATTGTTTATACAGGTTCTGCATGTTGCTAAAAGAAAGGTTTACCAGTTCGCAGTCTTCCAGAGCTTCCATGTATTGCGCAGCCGGCGTATGCGTTAAGAAGCTTGCATATTCACTTATAAAATCATTTTCAGTTATAAAAGCGGTGCATATTTCTTTACCGTCTTCAAGGTAAAATAAACGCATCAACCCTTTATTTATAAAACATACATGGCGGCATATCTCTCCTTTCCTGATAAAAAAATCGCCCTTCTTCAAATGCTGAATAGTCAGGTATTCTTCCATGGCATCCCAGCTTTCATCTGTAATAGCCGGAACAAGTGTTTTATAATAGGTTTTAATTTGCTGAAACATTTTTCAAAAGATTTTTTGCTTGAAGTTATCTTAATCGTGAGTTGCAAAATATGACTGTTAAAAAGCAACTATTGCCGTTTACTCACAATTAACATGATAAAGATATTTTTTTATTGCATCTGGTTGCTCCATCTGCATTATCATCTTGATAAGCATAAATACATAGCCTGTATAAACGGGGAAAAACACGGCTGCTTTTGAATGATTTTCCCGGTAAATCCACTCACAATAAGCCGAAGTTTGTTACAGCAAAATCTAGCTAACCGAAAGCCGAAAAGGTATTAGAGTAGGCGTTAAAACTAACTATATGTATAAAATTTTTCTTGGGCTTATCTTGCTCATGCAGTTTAAATCTTTTGGTCAACAGTTCTGCAGAATTGTTACATCGCAAACATCTATTCAATATTTAAAGCAAGAAGAAGGAGGACCAACAAATGCTATTAAAACAATACCGATTAAGGTTGAATATTGGTGTGATGCAAATTCAAAGAATACAGATAAAGAACTTGCATTTGTTATTATTGATAATGGTTCTGCAAAAAAATATTCTCCCCATATAACTTTAGTTAATCCTGTTATTAAAAAAAAAGAATTTGAAAAGAATCACAAAATCAAAAGTGTTGATATACCTGTTTCCATAGCTGCTGTTTCTGCATTTTCTGATGCTTCATTTGATATTAATTTAAAAATTGATGAGAAAGTGCAAAATGGAACTAAAACAATTTTAATTAAAGATGAGAAAGATGAAACTGCATCATCGGAGGAAGATAAAACAAAGTTTGACAGCGGAAGTGTTTATTGGGTTGAGATGGGTGCAAATATTGATTTGATAGATGGGATTAAGGCCAACAATTTTACAGCAGGTGTTTTCTTTCATAAGCTCGATCATAGCTGGGGTGGCAAATCAAACAGGTGGGCCTCGTTTGCCGGAGCTTATGAATCAAAAATAATTTCAAATGCAATCGAAGGAAAGTTTGATAACTATCCAATTGTAAATGATAATTCTTATATCCCTGGCCAACATGATTCGATACAAGTATTTAATTATTCAGGCAGGCCGAGACAAACCCAAACCATACGCAACTGGAGCTTTTTTTATTCACCTGCTTATAGGTTAACAGGAAGTAAAGGAAGCGCTTATGATGATGAGAATTTTCATTTATATATTTCTGGTTGGGCAGAATTAAGGTACCAGGAGATAGAAACAAAAATCGACAATTCGTCACTTATCCTGATTGATTCAACCCGTGTACCTATTTCAAATATTAATCAATATCACACCCCAGGCGATACGCTTGTGAAAAGCAGTGTGTACTCACATTATTTTGGTATTGGATTTCCTGTTTACTATGAAACTAAAAAGGTTAGCCTTTTTATAAACCCCGTACTTGGAGGCAGCAACCAACCTTCGGGAGCAACCTACGATTCACTGATAGCAGATAAAATAAAACCAACCACACCGGGCAATCCCACCTGGAGACCATTTTATTTTGTTCAGTTCAGGCTTAGCGAAAAAGAATTTGGCATAACTATTACGGGAGAAATAAGAGGTCTTCTGAAAAAGAATAGTCCTCCGCAATATACTATTGCACTAACTAAAAAGTTCAATCTTCAAAAGTTGCTATTTTATAATAAATAGCCAGTTGACAGAGTTTTATTATTTTTTTGAAAAAAATGTGCTCATTATTGAATATAGAATTGCAACGACATGCTTACTGGACAATTTTCATGAAAAAGCTATTAACCTCTGCGGCTGGTTTATATATGCTTATAATAAATGAAAGTCAGGCTATCTGCAACAGGTTTCTGCCTGAATACTACCAAAGAATTTAATTTAAGAGAGCTAACGGGTATATTAACTTGCTGCTCTTTATATTCTTTACGGAACAAAGGGTTACTAAGTATCTCCGCATCAGAAAGAAACCACGGCTTATTATCAGTACCCTGCGCCGGGCCAAGGATGATAATATCAGGCTGATGGCTTAAAACATAATTTCCATTTCCTTTTTCATGCCCGGGAACATGTTGCCACGGTGCCAGCATCGGAATATTTTTACGGTGCGAAATAGTTGTGTCGCACAATCCAAGCATATCAATGAATGTATGATTACTATCAAAAAAAGGAATGGCGCCCGCCGAGTTGGTAGCAATGAGCTGACCTTTCGGCAATATCGTTTGCAGGTAATTTCCAACAAGCGCTCCATTAAATGCTGCGGGGTCTGTTACTGTTGCATTTCTGAATTCCTGTTGATCATATATATAAATGAAGGTTACATTAACTGCTAAAAGCAGTGTTGCTGTTACAATGCTGCGCATAGATAACCTGCTTGCCAACTCAGAACAAAGCAATGCAATGAGCGGAATCAGGGGCACTAAAAATCTGAAGCCCAGCATGTGATCGCCGCCATAAATAATAATATAACCTGCATAAAGTACTATTGATAATAAAAGCAATGTTGCCTTGGCATTAAGTGTTTTGGCAGCAATGTTTTTCCACAACAGAAGGCTAATTGTTACAATCACCAATATAATAGAGGCAGCAAACCGGCTTGCATATAACCAGCCTTTATGCAGTTTTTCTAAAGTAAAATTTGTTTTGGCATAAAAAGTATTAGGAAGCAATTGCCCGTAATAATAATAACGGCTTAAAAAATAACTGCCGAAAAGTGCAGCAAATGTTATGGTGAAAACAAAAAAACAATTCCAGTTTTTAAGGCTTATATTCATTATAAACAGGTAAACTGCGCATAGCCCAAAAAGCAGCACCCCATCAGGCCTCGTCATTGCAGCGGCAGCAAATAGGAACCCTGAAAAAATACTGTTCTTAACTGTAACAGGTAAATAAAGCAGGATAGAAAAAGCCATGAACAAGATGGAAGCATACGTAACTGTTTCCAAACCGCCATATATCCAGATGATCATTCCCGGATAGGTGACAGCAATCAATAAAAACATCATCAGCAAAAGCATGCGCTTTACTTTTGTACCTGAAAATCTTTTAATGAATAAGCACCAGGCAAAAAATATCATGAGGCTAAAGAAAATAAAGTTTACAATCCTAGGTGCAAGCAGATAGTCGCCGGTAATCCAGACTACAAATGAAGATAATACCAGGTGAAGAAAGTTGGTATATCCTTCCACTTTTTCACCCATGTTCCATCTTAGTCCTTTATGATCTAAAAAATTATGTACATAACGAAGGGTAATCATTTCATCGTCGTGGTAAAAATAACGGAACCTTATAATATGTCTATTA
>JAEWBD010000207.1 GCA_023391315.1 Bacteroidota bacterium
GAGTTTATGATCAGGGCTATCGAATTTTCTTTCAAAGCTTAGCCTGCTGCTGCTTCTTTTAAAATTACCGTCGCTCGTTGCCACACGAACACCTGTATGATCCAAAACTTTGTCTGCATCATAAAACTCCTGGTTTTGTTTTTGGTCACTGGCAAACTTTCCGTTATGAAACCCCTGCATAAAGGATAAGGTGGTCTTATCATCAAGAAAATAATCAGCGCCAAACCTTACAGAATGAAACTGGCGGAGCCTGTTGTTATCAGTTGACTGGTTAAAATAATCTGTTATAAGGCCCTTATCTTTATTCTCACGGTATGTTTTTTCTGTAGCCGTGCCTTCACCCCTGTTATAATTGCCACTTGCAAAAAAGTTGAATTTCTTTGCCCTGTAATTTAGATTAAGGTTACCATTTAAAACGCCCGGTGTACCACCACCCACAGAGGCAATGCCATTAAGCCCGATGGTTTTATTTTTCTTAAGTATGATATTGATAATACCGCCTGAACTTGACGCATCATATTTTGCAGAAGGATTGGTAATTAACTCTACTCTTGCAATATCGTCTGCAGCAATCTGATCAAGCGTTAAAATAGTGGGCCTGCCATCTATAAATATTTGAGGCGTACTGTTGCGCAATTGCACATTACCCTCTGCATCAACTGAAACAGATGGAATATTTTTCATTACATCAACACCGGTTCCACCCTGTGCGGCAATATTTTTTTCGACATTAAAAATCTTGCTGTCAATACCAAACTTCATGGCGGGCACAGCCTGCGTTGAAACCACCACGCTTTGCAACGTATTTGTTTGAACGCTTAAATTGAGCGGGCCAATATCAATGGCGTTGCCATTTTTAACGTAGTTTGTTAAATTTATTTTTTTTGAAATAGCAGCGTAACCTATTGATGTAACCTGGAGTGTAACCTCATTTTTTGAAGCAATGTTTTCTACAATAAATTTTCCGTCAAGGTTTGAAATATCTGATCTGTTAACTGTTCCAGACTGGCCTTTAAAGCTAATTGTAACAGTTGAGCCCGGTAGTGCCTTTTGAGTAGCACTGTCCATAACAATACCGGTAAGCGTAATGCCTGTGTTTTGTGCCAACAAAAAACTGCTGATTAAAATAAATTGTAGTGAAAGTAAAAATGGTTTCATTAATAATTGCCTCATTTAAATTATGAATACAAGCATTACCGTGTAAAAGCAAACAAATATTATACTACTACCGGAATTTAAAGCTTTAAACAGCAGCACGAACCCTACAAATTTAACCAAGAACATTAGACACACCGGGCATACTGTCTTACATAACAAAACATTAAGATTTATTTCAATAATAGTGTTAAAATCAAATATTGAATAGTGGTTACCTTACGTTAACAGAAACGAATGCCAGATAGTTTTTACAAATAAAAAAAGCCGGCAAGCCGGCTCGAAAACAAAGTATATTATATAACTTAATAAACCCTTGGAGGACGTTCATTAATTTCAATTAATGTGCGTGTTACACGCACATCGAGCGCTCTTTCGCCATGAAGCAATATTTCCCTTAAAAGATCGTGTATAGTAATAACGCCTTCAAATTCGCCGTTATCCCTCACTATTATATAGCGCCTGCCATGTTCCGCCAATAAATTCATGCAATGCTGAACAGAATCGTTTCCCTGCACTTCGGGCAAGTCTGTTGACATTACATCTTTCACTCTTGTTTCCCGGCTCGACCTACCCTGCAAAGCCACTTTTCTCGCATAATCCCTTTCGCTGAAGATCCCGGTTACATCATCATTCTCTTTTACTATAAGATAACTAAGGTTTACCTCGTTTAATTCGTTTAATGCATCAATTACCAAAGCACCTGCATCGATAAAATTATCGGGTGCTTTTTTTTGCCAGATTATTTCGTGAGCAGTCTTCATAATATATCAATTTTAAAGATAAGCAGTAAAATACGATCTGCTTGCAATATAAGTGTTGCTGCATTTAAAACCGGCTGCATTTAAAACTTTTTCAATATTCTGTAAAAATTTATTATATAAGCCTGCATCGTATACAACAAGCCTGGTTTGGTTAAACAAATGTTGAATAAGGTTATCAACCTTTATATGCTTTAACCGCATTATTAGTGCAGGTAATAATTATTTTTTTTCCAAAAAGGGCGTAGTTTTTATACATGTTTTATAAATTTCCCCGCCTTGCCTGTTCTCTTTCTATCGCTTCAAATAAAGCTTTAAAATTGCCTTTGCCAAAACTCTTTGCACCTTTTCTCTGAATGATTTCAAAAAATAATGTTGGCCTGTCTTCAACGGGTTTCGTGAATATTTGCAAAAGATAACCTTCTTCATCACGGTCAACCAAAATACCCAATTCTTTTAAAGGCTGGATATCTTCATCAATTTCTCCAACACGGTCAATCAAATCATCATAATAAACAGAAGGCACTTTTAAAAACTCCACGCCCCTGCTTTGCAATGCACTCACTGTTTCAACAATATTATCGGTTGCCAGCGCCACATGCTGCACACCTTCACCATTATAAAATTCGAGGTATTCCTCCACCTGGGATTTCTTTTTGCCTTCAGCCGGTTCGTTGATCGGAAACTTTACAAAACCGTTGCCATTGCTCATCACCTTGCTCATTAATGCAGAATATTCGGTTGAAATATCTTCATCATCAAACGATAAAATATTCCGGAAGCCCATTACATCTTCATAAAATTTCACCCATTTATTCATCTGGTTCCAGCCCACATTGCCAACACAGTGGTCAACATATTTTAATCCTGTGGAAGGTGGGTTATACTTGGTTTTCCATTCAATATAACCGGGCATAAAGGCGCCATTATAATTTTTTCGTTCAATGAACAGGTGTACCGTATCGCCATAGGTATGAATGCCGCTCATTATCATTTCACCATTTTCATCATTCAAAATTTCAGGCTCCATATAACTTACAGCGCCGCGCCTGGTGGTTTGATACCATGCATCTTGTGCATCATCCACCCGCAGTGCCAATACTTTTATGCCATCGCCATGTTTATGAATATGCGCGGCAATGGGTGAATCTTTTTGCAAAGGCGTGGTTAATACAAACGTGAGCTTATTTTGTCTTAACACATAACTGGTTTTATCTTTTGTGCCGGTTTCAGGACCGGAATATGCCAGGCTTTGAAAACCAAAAGCCGTTTTATAAAAATGTGCCGCCTGTTTGGCGTTGCCTACATAAAATTCAACATAATCAGTTCCCTGTAGCGGTAAAAAATCAATGGCAGCAGTATTTGCTTTTGTAGCAATAGTTGCATTCATAAAAAATAGGTTTAAATGAAAAATAGAAAAAGAAAGGATTCAGAAAATGGGCTTACACCGCCATCATAGCAAGCTCCTGCATTAATAAACAATAATTAATGCGCTTGTCAGCAAAACATTTATGTGGATAATCCGGAAGCATCGTTATTGCAAAGATGAATAATATTTTTGAATGGATAATACGCCGGGAGTTAATTAAAATGTTCCATTATTATGGAATTATTCATTTTAAAAATCTCATTTATTGTTTCTAAAAGATTTCTAACTTAGAACATTGAATCTTGAGGCGTATGAAACTGTTGTTTAATCTCTGTTTTATTTTAACCGGCTTTACCTGTTTTTCACAAAACAGTGCCGCTAATTTCATTGCTTTTAAAAAATTAGACAGCCGCAATATAACTGCCCCCGATACCTTAGCCTACCTACTTACAGCGCCTTATAATACAGAAATGGACAAAGTGCGTTCCATCTTTAACTGGATAACGGACAATATTGCTTATAACACCATTCGTTATAGCTTTCATTACCTGCCCCAAAACTCAAATGATAATGTGGAAGCTGATTATGATGCCGATTCTGTTTACAAATCGCTTGATGAAAGGGTTGCAAGAATAACGTTGAAAAGAAAATATGCTTTGTGCGATGGCTATGCCCGTTTGTTTAAAAGCCTTTGTGATTTCTCAGGAATAAAAAGCGTTGTAATTACTGGCTATGCAAGGGCAGGCTACAGCAGCCAGTTTGCCTGCAATCATAAATGGAATGCCGTGATGATAGACAGTAACTGGTATCTGCTGGACGCCACCTGGGCAAGCGGGTATCTAAATTTTTCAGGCACCGTTTTTCGGAAGGAATATAATGGCTACTATTTTTTATCGCCGCCAAAATATTTTATACAGGATCACTATCCTGATGATATAAAATGGACTTTACTAAACAACCCGCCAACGCTTTCGGAGTTTAACCGTTCACCTTTTAAGCAACCGGCTTTTAATTACAGAATCGTTTCTTACCAGCCATCGAAAGGCATTATCCGTGCAGCAGTAGGTGATACTGTAACGGTAACATTAGAAACAACGGATGATAGAAAAGCCCTTTTTTTATCTGACATAAACTCTGTTGATTCAGCGCATATTGCATTAATAGATTCCAGCCTTAGAGTGAATAAGCCGTATACTATAAACGGTAATAAAATAACAGCAAATTATATTGTAACCAGCGATGAAGCGCAATGGCTGCAGGTAATTTATAACAGTGAGGTGGTGCTCAGGTATAAACTCAACATAAAAAAAGAACCGTTTAATTATTCCCCGGTTATTATTAAGGATATTGTTAAGGAGTGATACATAAATATCTATAATTCTACTCTCTGAGCATTGCTTCTATTTTAAACGTGATAACCCAAAAGTTTCTTATCCGTCGCTCACACCCTTTTATTTTCAATATCCGGTAACCTGGATTAATTAAGCATACGCATTTTCATACGCACATCTTTTAACGGCCTGTCGTTACCGCCTTTTGCAACTGCGGCAATTTTATCAATCACTTCAAGACCTTTAATTACTTCCCCAAAAACCGTATAATTCTGATCGAGGAACGGCGTGCCGCCGATGGTGTTGTATATTTTGCGCTGTTCATCGTTATAATAAAATCCCATATTGCCGCCCTGGCGAATCCCGCATTCAACCTGGTTTAAGAAACTGTTATCATTCGGCTTACCTTCTACAATATAAAACTGGCAGTTGCTGCTGGCCTTTTCAGGATTGTTGGTTCTTGCCATTGCCAAAGCGCCCTTTTTATGATATAAGGCATTATTAAATTCCGCGGGAATAAGACCGCCACCCGGTGCTTCTCCCATGCCCAGCATAGCAGCGCTGTCTGCATTTTTACTCTGTGGGTCGCCGCCCTGTATCATGAAGCCTTGTATAACACGATGAAATAAAAGGCTGTCGTAAAATCCTTCTTTTACAAGCTTTACAAAATTATCGCGGTGCAATGGCGTGGAATCAGAAAGCTTTACAACCATTGTTCCGTAATCTGTTTGAATCTCCACCAGCTTCTCTTTTGAAACAGGTATTGCTTTAGCTGATGTCACCGGTTTTTTAGTTGCTGTTTTTACGGCCTGCTTAGATTGCGCTATCGTAGTTGTAATAAATGCAAAGCTCAAAGCGATCAATAACAATTTTCTCATAAATAATATTTAAAAACCCTGTTGTTCAAAGTAGAATAAAATATGATCTTTTAAAAAATTTTCCTGTTCATGCAAAAGCATGGCTTTATGTTCTTTTAACTGTTTAAAATGCGGCCAGCCATCTGCATCTTTTCCTTCAAATTCATAATAACCGCTTGGGCTTAAAATAGTGCAGATAGCCACATGCATTAAATCCTGCTTTTGCTCCTTTGTTATTTTTTGCTTTATAAACCCTGTTTCCTGCATACCTATTAAAAACAGCATAGCTTCCATGTCGGGCTTTTTACCAAAGCGTTCAACGAGTTTTGCTTCTAAATTCCACCAGCGTTGCTGTAAATCATCACCTGTAATCATAGCGCGCAAAGGTAGCAGGGGTGTTGATGCAAAGTTTATATTTGCC
>JAEWBD010000396.1 GCA_023391315.1 Bacteroidota bacterium
CCTTTTGCCTTGGCTTTTATAAACTTCAGCAAAGTCTCCGTGTAAGTATCTTTAAAATCTGATATATCAAATTTGCTGCTAAGCTGGTCAATGAGTTTTATAGCCATGTTTATCTCGGCGGTACTCACTTTTGAAGCAGGTACTTTTATATCCTCCGTACTTCTTATCTCTTCTGCAAAACGGATTTTATGCAATACCAATATATTGTCTGAGGGTGATATAAGGCAGAGATTTTCTTTATTGCGCAAAACAAAACTGCCTATTGCTGCCTTTTTTGCTTTTACAAGTGAATCGCGTAATAATACATAAGCTTTAGCACCATTTTTTTCAGGCTCTATATAATAGGCTGAATCATAATAAATGGGTGAAACTTCTTCCGTTTTTACAAATTCCGTTATGTCAATTGTTTTTGTTTTTTCGGGGCTGGCTTTTTTAAAATCCTCATCAGTTAGTATCACATACTGGTTATCTACTTTGTAACCTTTCACAATATTATCCCAGCCAACTTCCTTTCCTGTTTTCTCATTCACTCGCTTAAACTGTATGTTGGAATGATCTTTTTTGTCAAGCATATCAAGGTCGAGGCTGCCAGATTGTATGGCACTATATAATTTAATGGGAATATTTACAAGCCCAAAACTTATTGAGCCGCTCCATAAAGATCTCATATTTATTTTTTCGAAAACGGTGAAAATATTGTGCCTGATATTTGAAATGGGGAAGTCTTCCCCCAATAAAATTTAATGAGACATCGTTTTTACATCGTTAAACAAACGCATTTGCATAAGGCTTGCCGTAAATTGTTGCAGATGGTTTCGTATGAGGCTTTTAAGCGATGCCCCGAACTTTTTATCTCTCAATAATTTCCTGTATGATTTTAAATACACTTCTTCAAAGAAATCGCAAACACTTTCAACGCTGGAAAGTTTCTTCACGGGCATTAGTTTTTTATTTTCAACATGGTGTTCGTCTTCATTGTCATTGCATATCATAGAATCAATGTGAGAGCGGATTTCATTTTCACACTGCAACGACTCTGATGTAAGCATATACATGCATTTGGCAAACGATTTATCAAAGCTGGCATTGGCTGTAGCTTCAAGGGTTTTGCGCGCTTCGCACATTTTATTTACCATGTTTTTTAAACGCATGCAGATGTAAGAATAATGCGCTGCTTCATTTGGGGTAATCGTCACAAATACCATAACAATCGTTTTTAATTGTTTAAGAAATGCCGCAAATTATATGCCCTTACTAATGGTATGATTTTAGCAAATGATTAAATTCTCAGAACTTTTTCCAAACTGCCGAAGGGAACTAAAATTACTTAATTTATTTCAATTATATGCGTAAAACAATTTTTCAGTTTTTTCATTGGTATTATCCAAAAGGAAGGCTGTGGAAGGAGGTGATGCAACAGGCGCGTCACCTTGAATGGCTCGGGATTTCAGATGTATGGCTTCCGCCTCCCTATAAATCCTCTGCCGGTGCAGACGGCGTGGGTTACGACGTTTACGATCTTTTTGATCTTGGTGAATTTGATCAGAAAGGCTCGGTAAAAACCAGGTATGGAACAAAAAAACAGTTTATCAATGCGGTAAAAACTTTACACAAACATAACCTGAGCGTCATGGGCGATATTGTACTTAACCATAAAAACGGCGCCGATGAAACCGAAAAAGTGAATGTTATAAAGGTTGACTACGAGGATCGTAATAAAGTCATTTCAGAACCATTTGAGAAAGAGATTAATACAAAATATTATTTCCCCGGGCGTAATAAAAGGTATTCTGAATTTGTTTGGGATTTCCATGCCTTCACCGGTGTAGATGAATGTTCCAGTGACAATGAAAAATGTATTTACAAAATCATTAATGGTTATGGTGATTTATGGGATGATGTGGTTGGCGATGAGTTTGGCAATTTTGATTACCTGCTTGGCGCTGATATAGAATTCAGAAATCCTAATGTTACCGCTGAATTGAAATACTGGGGCAAGTGGTTTATTGAAACCTGCTATATAGATAGCCTGCGCCTTGATGCAGTAAAACATATTTCGCCTGTTTTTTATAAAGAATGGCTCGATTATCTTAAAGAAACATTTCAGAAAGATTTTTTTACGGTTGCGGAATTCTGGAGCAACGATCTCAAATACCTGCACGAATACCTTGATGTAATGGAAAACCGGGTACAGCTTTTTGATGTGCCTTTGCACCGTAACTTCTTCGATGCATCCCGGCAGGGCAAAGATTTCAACCTGCCCGATATATTTAACGATACCTTGTTGCAAACACGTTCGCAAAGCGCTGTAACGTTTGTTGATAACCACGATACGCAACCGGCACAATCATTGGAATCTTTTGTTGATTTCTGGTTTAAGCCGCACGCCAATGCCCTGATATTATTGAGGCAGGAAGGCATTCCCTGTGTATTTTATCCAAGTTACTATGGGGCCTCCTATAATGTAGATGGCAACGATATACATCTTGCACCCGTTCCGAATCTGTATAAAATGCTGATGATACGAAAGAATTTATTTGAAGGCGAACAGCATGATTATTTCGATCATCCCAATTGCATAAGCTGGTTTGTTTCGGGCACAGAGCAAAACCAGAATGCAGGTTTTGTGGTGGTGCTATCAAACGGAGATGATGGGTTTAAAGAAATGAATTTAAGTGGCCTGAATGCGAACAGGAAATTTATTGATGTAACGGAAAGCTTTGCAGATGCCGTTGTTACAAACAACGATGGCATAGGTATTTTCCCGGTTAAATCACGAAACATAAGTATATGGATTAAAGAAGAAGCGCTTGAATCCATAAAATAAATATCAATTGAAATATAATCTATGAAATGGGGAATAATCGGCCCTGGAAATATTGCCAGGGAATTTGTAAACGATCTGCAATATGTTAAAGGCGAGCCATGCGAAGTGGGCGCCGTACTTGGCCATACATACGCAGATGCAAAAGCATTTGCAGATAAACATGGTGGCTTTGCAATAAAAGATATAAATGATTTACTAACGCAAAGGCCGCATGCCGTTTATATTGCAACACCACATCCAATGCATTACGACCAGGCACTGTTTTGCCTTGAAAATAAAATACCGGTTTTATGCGAGAAGCCACTTGCTATAAATGAGAAACAGGTAAGCGGGCTTATTGAAGCATCAAAAAAGCATAACACATTTTTAATGGAAGGTTTGTGGACACGTTTTCTGCCAAGCTTTCAATTTCTTTTTGATATTATTCAATCAAAAGCGATCGGTGAAATACTGCATTTACATGCAGATATGAGTTTTATAGCAGAGAAAGATAAAACCAACCGCTTTTTCAATCCCGAGCTTGGCGGCGGTTCTTTGCTTGATGTGGGTGTTTATACAATTTATCTAAGTTATCTTTTGTTGGGCAATCCTGATAAAATATTTGCCTGCGGAAAAGTAAACAAATCACATATTGATGAAACCTGTGGTATTACACTGCAGTATGATGACGGGAAATATGCTATGCTTGAATCTTCCATCATTACGCAAACGCAAAACAATGCATGGATTTATGGAAGCAAGGGAACGTTGCGTGTAAAAAGGCCCTGGACCGAACATCCCGAAAGAATTGATGTTCGCATTCTTAATGCCCCGGCCCGGGAACACTATCCGTCATGGGAGGGCAGGGGTTTTCAGTTTGAAATAGAAGATGTAATTAAATGTTTGCGCAGCAATAGAATTGAAAGCAATATTATTCCGCATAGGGCAAGCCTTGATGTTGTAAGAATCATGGACGAAGTGCGTTCACAGCTTGGCATTGTTTATCCGCATGATTAATGAATGTTGTATCACTTCCGCTAAATCCAACTCACGGTAGCTAAAAAAACTTCTGCATACCAGGTTTTTTATCCATAAATATTTAGATATTTGTCTAAATATACAAACGTTTAAATGAATATTGTATTTAAGGCCTTGAATGACGCCACCCGCCGGCAGATACTCGAACTGCTGCAGAAAACCGATCTTACGGCGGGCGAAATAGCAGATAATTTCAATATTTCATTTCCCAGTATTTCGCATCATCTTGATTTGCTGAAGCAGGCAAACCTGGTAACCACCAAAAAGGAAGGCCAGTTTATTTATTATTCATTAAACACAACGGTAATGGATGAAATTGTGAAATGGCTTTTGCAGTTTAAACCTAAAAAGAAAAAATAATATGAAAACACTGTTACGTAATCTTATCTGGCTGGTATTGCTTGCGCCGGCAGTTTACCTTGCTACAATATGGGACCAAATTCCGGCTACCGTTCCAACACATTTTGATTCGCATGGCAATGCAGACGGCTACAGCAGCCGTGAAAGCTTTCAGCGTATTATTATTGCATTCATTATTATTAATGCCGGCGTGTATTTAACTGTGAGTAATATTTACAGGATTGATCCGAAGAAAACCGCATCGCTGAACAAAGACCGCATGCAAAGAATGGGTTTGTACGTGTGTGCTTATCTTTCGGCCATTTCCATAATGATTATTTATGCAAGCGTGCACAATGATCCTGCATTAATAATGAAATTTGTTTTTATTGCAATGGGTTTATTATTTGCATTAATTGGGAGCAATATGTATAATATAAAACCTAATTATTTTGCCGGCATTCGCCTGCCATGGACGCTGGAAAGTGAAGATAACTGGCGCCGTACCCACAGGTTTGCCGGAAAGCTTTGGTTCTTTGGCGGCTTATGCATAGCCCTTATTGCTTTTGTATTCACCGGCGATCCTGCATTATATGCAAGTGCAGTTATTACAGCTGCGGTAGTTATTATTCCCATAATTTATTCTTACAGTATTTATAAAGATCAAACAAACAAATTATAGATATGAAACTAAAGCTCTTAATAATTGCTATAAGTTTTTTTGCAATTAACAGGCTGACTGCCCAGGCAAATTTTTCAGGCATGTGGAGCGCCACGCTTAAAGTGGCAGGAGACATCAGGCTTATACTACATGTAAACCTGCAGCCCGATGGAACTTATACGGCCACTTTTGACAGCCCGGATCAAAAGGCTATTGGCATTAAATGCGATACCGTTTTAATAACCAAAGACGCTTCAGGAAATGAACTGCTTACTTTTACTATCAGTAAATATAAAGTAAGCTATACAGGCAAATTGCTGAATGATACAACGCTTTCCGGCACTTTTACACAGGTGGCCAATGTTCCGCTTGATTTTCACAGGGGCGTAGTGCCGCCACCACCAGTGGTGCTCCGCCCGCAAACGCCAAAGCCGCCGTTTCCATACAGGAGCGAAGAAGTGGTTTATACTAAAAATGGTTTGCAATATGGAGGGACCATTACCATTCCGCAAAACGGCAGAAAATTTCCTGCTATTGTTTTAATTACAGGCTCAGGGCAGCAGGACCGCGATGAAACCATATTCAGCCATAAACCTTTTGCTGTATTGGCGGATGCGCTTACCCGGGACGGTTTTGTGGTGCTGCGGGTTGATGACCGCGGCATAGGCAACAGCACCGGCAATTTTGCGGCATCCACTTCAGCAGATTTTGCAAAAGATGTAAATGCTTCGCTTGATTATTTAAGATCAAGGCCTGAAGTAAATGATAAAAACATTGGCCTGCTTGGCCACAGTGAAGGCGGTATGATTGCGCCAATGGTAGCATCTGCAAGAAAAGATGTAAAGTTTATGATTTTGCTTGCAGCGCCGGGCGTAAAAATTATTGATTTAATGGCAGAGCAGAATGCAGCCATTATGCGGTCTGCAGGAATGAATGCTTCAGTTGCAGAAAGTTTTAAATCACTTTATAAGCAATTAATGCCTGCCATAATAAACGCTGCTGATACAACCGCAGCATTAAATAATGCTTTGCCGATATTAATTAACTGGCAGGCGAAAATTGATACAGCGGATCTTCGTAAGCTTGGTTTTAAAACACCTGATGATAACAGGCAATATATTAAAGAACAAATAGCACTGGCATCCACACCCTGGTTTAAATATTTTATACAATTTGATCCGCAGCCTTATCTTACCAAATTAAAAAAAGTGAAGGTGCTTGCATTAAACGGCAGTAAAGACATACAGGTTGTGTCAAGCCAGAATTTGCCTGGCATACAAAGTGCACTGGTCCGTGGCAAAACAAAAAAATTCCAGGTAAAAGAATTGCCCGGCCTTAATCATTTATTTCAAACCTGCAAAACCTGCACTGTTGCTGAATATGGAAAACTGGAAGAAACAATTGCACCTGTGGCGTTACAAACAATTACAACATGGCTTAATCAAAATGTAAAGTAGAATGAATTATCTCGCCCATGCCTGGCTTTCATTCCATCAGCCTGAAATATTGGTGGGCAATATGATAAGTGATTTTGTGAAAGGGAAGAAGCGGTTTGAGTTTAATGAAGCAGTTCAAAAAGGGATAATGCTGCACCGGCATATCGACACATTCACAGATGACCACCCGGTAACAAAAGCGGCAAAACAATTCTTTAAACCTGCAGTTGGTTTATATGCGGGCGCTTTTGTTGATATTGTGTACGATCATTTTCTTGCAAAAGATAGCGGGGAGTTTAAAAACGAAGGTCTCTTGCAGTTTTCGCAGTTTGTTTATACAATTCTTGAAGAAAACATTCATATCCTGCCGGAAAAATTTGCCCGTATTTTTCCTTATATGAAAAGTGATAACTGGTTATATAACTATCAAACCTTACATGGAATAAAGCAGAGCTTTG
>JAEWBD010000291.1 GCA_023391315.1 Bacteroidota bacterium
GGGTTCGTCTTTAAAGCTTTTGGTGAATATTTCAACCTTATCGCTCACCATAAAAGCGCTGTAAAAGCCCAAACCAAAATGGCCAATGATATTCGCGTCTTTATATTTCTGTAAAAAATCTTCAGCGCTGCTAAAAGCCACCTGGTTAATATATTTATCAACTTCAGCTTCCGTCATACCAACGCCGCGATCGATAATGCTTAACGTTTTATCTTCTTTGTTAATCACAATATCAATGCGCAGGTCGCCAAGCTCACCTTTAAATTCGCCAATAGAAGCAAGCGTTTTCACTTTCTGCGTAGCATCAACTGCGTTGCTTATCAGTTCGCGTAAAAAAATGTCATGATCGCTGTAGAGAAATTTTTTAATGATCGGGAAGATGTTCTCTGTGTGAACTCTTATTTGTCCTTTTTGCATAATTATTTTTATGTTATCAGCTGCGGAATGCTATTCAACTTCGTTGTGTCACTCCCTTGTACTGTTGTACAAAACGCAGCTTCGGTTTTAAATTCAAGCCTGCAAAACAAAGAAAATACCAGATAATGAAAAATGACAGGTTGTCAAATATCTTTTAAATTTGCCCGCAGGCAAACCAAACATAATGACAACATTTGATACATTGCTTATATATTTTGGCGTAGTAGTACTTGTTTTATTCCTGCTTTACGGAACTCAAAGCCACATTATTACCCTTATAGCAGGCTATATAGTTTTTTGCGTATTCTATTTTGATCTTGGCCCTTTTTCTTTTGAATGGACCGCCAGTTCAATGCTGCCGCATTTTAAAGATGCAGGCGTTATCTATATTATCTCTTACGCAATAGGTGTGCTCTTTTACCGGATATTTCCTGTAAAAAAACAAGGCCCGGTTACAACAGCTTCCGGCCAGGAAAACCATTGATCTGTTAACATTTTCCTTCCTGAAATAAAATAATAAAAAAACCCGGCAGCAATTGCTGCCGGGCGGTTGAAGTAGTCAACATCATAAGGCTGACATTCATTAATAAGTTCATTTATAAATACGGATAATTCTACCTATTGATACCCCGGGTTTTGATCAATATTCGGATTGGCCTGCAGTTCTGATAAAGGAATTGGCGCCACCCTGTGATAATTATCATAATTAATTTGCAACGGGCCGGGTATTGATGCCGGATCAGCTTCTCTTGCAATGGTACGTTTCAAGCGGTTAAGATCATAAAAGCGGTCGCCTTCAAAAGCAAGCTCCTTTCTTCTTTCCGTAATAATATCTTCCAGCAGTTCATTGCCCGATGATGTATAACCGCTAAAATCGGGGTCTCTTGTTACAGCCACTGCATTCAAATAATTGCGGGCATCGGTTTCATTGCCCGGCAACGATGCTTCGGCCGCAATAAGATATACTTCTGAAAGGCGTATGACTTTAATATTATCCCTGTCTTTCGTGCTTATCGCATTGGGGAATTTATATACAATAACGGCCGGAACACCGGCTTTTGTATAATCGGGAATTAATACAGATGCCCGCACATCGGTAGGGCCATACAAATTATATAACTCCTGCGTGCAGTAAATATCCTGGTAGTTATCTGCATATATTCCGCTAAAATCATCCGAACCATTATTATTAATGAGATCAACATCCACTTCAAACATGGTTTCAACACCATCTGTATGAACGCCCGCATCTTTCCAGAAATCATTATAACTATCAGCTCCAACCAGGGAAAATTCACTGTTGTTAATCACATCAACCGCGGCGGCTTTTGCCTTTGCCTTATCGCCCATATACAAATAAGCCCTTGCCAGCAAACCTTCAATGGCATATTTGCTTAACGTTATAGAATTGGAGTAACCGTCAGCTGTGGCAAAACCCTGTTCAAGGTCGCTTATTATTTGCGCATATACTTCTTTAACCGTATTACGTTCCGGCTGCGTGTATGGATCATAATGCAATATAACAGGCACGCCTGCGCCATCAGGGTTATCTGTATAAGGCCTGGCATATATGTTCACCAGCTTAAAATACATCAATCCTCTTACCGCATAAGCCTGGGCTTTTAACAAAGGCACATCACCACCTGAAATATCTGCATCTATTATCCTGTTGGCGCGAAGAATTGTGGTATAAGATTTATTCCAGATATCTGTGTATTCATCATTGGCTGAAGTAAAGTTGAACTGGTAATTTGCAATGTACCTGCCGGAATTACTTGCTTCTATAAAAGCATTATCCGATTGCACATCGCCAATTACAGGCATATCGCGCCCATAAGCGCCCACAGCTCGCAAATTGGCATACATTCCGCTTACGGCATTTTCCATTGATGATTCATCCACGATGGCTTCCTCATCAGGAAGACTGTCAAACGGTTGCTTTTCAATAAAGTTCTTGGAGCAGGATGCAAACAAAATAATACCGCTTAGCAACTGTACCGATCTTTTTATTATATTTTTCATGTGTTTATTTTTACTTATGTACATTCTTAATTATTGCATGTACCTTTCTTTTCCTATTTAAAGCCCTATCCTGATTCCCCCAACAATGGTTTTCGGAATAAAAACATCAAAGTCGTTGGTGCTTTGAATACCCGTTTCAGGATCAATTGGCAAAAGATCATCTTTTACAAATGTTACCAGGTTAGTGCCGCGCACATACAGCGAGAGATTATTTAAATGCCAGCGCTGAACGAGCGTTTTGGGGAATGCATAGGATAGCTGTATATCCCGCAGCCTTACATAATTGCCATTATACAGATAGCGTGAAGAGGAATTATTCGAACTAAGATTACCGCCAAATATGATTTTAGGAATATTGGTAACGTCGCCGGGCTTTTGCCACCTGTTAAGCTGGTTGGTAAACTGGTTTAAGCCGCCAAGATAAGCACCATCACTCATAGCATAAGAATCCCATATATCATAAATATAATTACCAAAGTTGTAGTAAAACTGCGCAGAAAGCGAAATGCCTTTATAGGTAAATGTGTTGGTAAGCGAGCCAAAATATTTTGGCGATGCTGATTTGCCCGTTAACGTATAAGGCGCCTGGTTTACATCGCTGGTGGTTGTTTTGCCGTCTGAGGTGTACCACAATGGGTCACCGTTTTCCGGGTCAACGCCTGCCCAGAGGGGCAGGTAAAATTCCTGTATATCATGCCCCTCTGTTATGTTGAATAAACCGTTGCCGATAGGCGAGCCGTTATATAACTCAAGCACCTTATTTACATTATGTGCAAGATTGAACTGAACATCCCATGTAAAATCTTTTAATACTACAGGTTTACCGCCTAAGGCAATTTCATAGCCTTTATTCTGAACACTGCCTATATTTAGTAATTGCTTGGTAAACCCTGATGTTCCTGAAAGCGGTACTTCACTCAGCAGGTCAGAAGTAGTGCGGCTATAATAATCATAGCTGCCGTATAACCTGCCTTTAAAGAATGATACATCAAGGCCCACATCAAAAATTTTATTCTTTTCCCAGGTTAGGTTGCTGTCGCCCACATTGTTGGGTGCGCTGCCCGGCTGGCCGCCATAGTTATATCCCAGGCCATACGTTGCCAGTGCCTGGTAATCACCAAAGCCCAGCGCATTGCCGTTCTGGCCATAAGAAGCGCGTACTTTAAGCAGGTTTATAAAGTTTACCTGCTGCATAAATTGTTCCTCACTCACATTCCAGCTACCACCTACAGAATAAAAATTACCCCACCTGTTATTCACCCCAAATACCGAAGAACCATCCCTCCTGAAGCTTCCTGTTAAAACATACCTGTCTTTATAATTTACAGTTGCATTTGAGAGGTAAGAAACGGTAGAATTTTCGTTAGGCAACGATGTGGCTACTGTGGGTGTGGCCGCGGACGCCAGGTATCTCAACTTCAGGTTATAAGGAAACACCTGCCCGTTTGCCTGCATAAGATAATTATTGTAATACTGCGATTCATAACCGCCCATTACTTCAAAATAAAAATCTCCATCAGCATTCAGACTGTGCTTAAAATTTAAAAGGTTACTCCATGTCCAGTCAAACACGCGGCGGTTGGAAGCATAACCGGCGCCGCCCACCGAATAACCATCGCCATAAAAAGGATTCTGATAAGCATCTTCCTGTATGGTTAAGAACTCTGCACTGTACCGGCTGGTAAACCGCAATTCCGGCAGAATGTAGTATTCCCCGGAAACATATCCCCTGAAATTAATCTGCTTAGCTGAATTATCATCAAGCCTGGCAATAGCCACGGGGTTATACGGGCCACTGCTTGGCCTGAACTGACCGTCAGGATCGTTATCGCCATAACGCAAAGAACCATCTGTATTATATGGCGTGTACCATGGAAGCAGGAAATAAGAAGATATTACCGGGTTGCTGAAAGCGCCGCTGTTAGTAGGTGTTATCTGCTTGCTGTAGCTTCCGTTTAAACCTGTTGTAAAAGTGAGCTTGTCATTAGGTTTATGCGTAAGGGAAAAGCTGCCGTTATATCTTTTAAAGCTGGACGCTATGATTGTTCCTTCCTGGTTAAATAAACCGGCAGAAGTATAAAACTGCGTTTTTTCGTTGCCACCGGTAAGGCTGAAATTGTATTGAGACTGCTTGCCCGATTGCGTTACCACATCATACCAGTCCGTATTGGTTTTGGTGTAATCCTCCGGGATGCCCAGCGCATTTACAATAAGGTCATCCGCTTCTTCATTATTGGAAGCATAGCCTGCATTAATAAGCGATTCCCGCAACAATGTTTGGCTTTGCACGCTGTTGAGGCTTTTATTTTTATCGTTAAAATAAGCTGGAGAATTAGCGCCTGCTTCTGCAGATATATTAAACCGTGTTTGGCCTGCTTTTCCTTTTTTTGTGGTAACAATTATTACCCCGTTAGCTGCCCTGGAACCATAAATAGATGTGGCGGATGCATCTTTTAAAACGCTTATACTTTCAATATCATCGGGGTTTAAGCCACTTAAAGCATTGGCCGTTGTGGTTTGGGAAGTAAGATCGCCGATGGTTGCAACCACTCCATCAATTACCCATAACGGCGCTGCACTGGCATTGATGCTGCCAATACCGCGAATGCGTATATTGGTAGCAGAACCCGGGGCGCCTGAAGCTGATGTTGACTGCACGCCCGGCGCCAGCCCCTGCAACGCTTTGTCAATTGACGTAAAAGGCTTTTCAGCTATATCGCTTCCTTTAATGGTAGATACAGCCCCAGTGGCATCTAACTTTCGCTGTGTGCCATAAGCAACCACTACCACTTCAGAAAGATTGCCGGAAGCAGGTTGCAATACAACAGTAACATTACTGCTTGTGCTTATGTCTATACTTTGCGTAGTATAGTTTACTGATGATACTTCAAGGCTGGTAACACTCGCAGGAACCGTAATTGAAAAAGCGCCGTTAACATCGGTGGCAACTCCTATTTTAGTGCCTTTTGCCATAACGGTAGCATTGGATACAGGCGCTGCATTCTGGTCTGCAACGGTGCCGGTGATTACACGGCTCTGTGCAAAAAGCCCTGCATACAATAACGTAAAGAGTGTTGTATATAGTAATCTCATAATGAATTTTTAATATGCTATCAGCTAATGAATAGCAGTTAGAAAATGAATGTATATAGGCGAATACTGGTAATGACAAGCAGTTGACATTTTTAGCTTGATGCCTGTATATGCTTAAAAACCGAAGCCGGAATTTTATTTACTAAAAGCAGATTTAAAGCGGCTGGAGGATATTGCCAGGTTGTTATTGATCCCAAACTGGAAAAGTTCAGGCATTTATATAAAGAGAAATTAAAACAGGCATAAACCTTCCATCAAAAGAAGCGCTATGGAAGAATGTGTTGACATGTGAATTAAGGAATAAAAGACGAACAACAGCATGGTATGATCATTAAACTTTGTTAAGGCAATTATTGAGGAAGACATCTGTAACCGGGTTTATAGCAAAGGTCTCACAACGAGCTTCCCTTCGAACAAATGATACCTGCATCTTAGCCAAATCTATTTCTTTAAATTTTGGACTTGCATTAAAAATATGAAGAGCGGGTTGTTAAGTGAACCATTCTTTTTTTATAAAAGGAGGATCAACGATTATCTTCTAAAGTTATCTTCAATCAACTTGCCTAACAGAGTTATTGCTTCTCGAGTTTTATAAGGAAGCCTCCGCCCGGCGCCAAATGCATTTGTATGTTATTCTTTTTTGTAACAGTTAAACTATCTATTGTATAATCTGATGCATAGCGTTCTGCATTCATCCCATCTTTACAAATTGTTGCTTTATATTTATTTACTTCACCCAGAAAATCAAAGCTAACCGGTAAGTCTCTTCCTAACCAATTGGTCATGCCACCTATATACCAGTCGCCGTTTTTTTCCCTTGCAGTAATAATGTATTCTCCAATTTTAGCATCAAGGATTATTGTTTGATCCCAGGTTGTTGGTATGCTTCCCCATAGTTTCATGTAAGCAGGTTCAGTAAAACCCTGCGATGGATTACCGGCAAAAAACTGCATAGGATTATCATACACAGCTAACATTGCAAGCTGGTGGCAGCGTGTGCCCTGGCTCATTATATAACCATTTATATTCCTGAAATTTTCTTTTGTCATGTTAATCAACATACCCGGTTCATAATCCATTGACCCCGCTAACATGCGTGTAAAAGGCAAAAGCAAATCATGATCTGGCGAAGGCTTATCGCTCCATATATTATAT
>JAEWBD010000293.1 GCA_023391315.1 Bacteroidota bacterium
AAAGAAAGTACATGACTATTACTGCTGTCGATACCATATAAGCCAATGCCGAGGCGTATCATATCAAACTGCAGTTGGGGCAGGCGGATACTTGCCGCAGAATTGGAAATATGTTTTATGAAAGAATAATCAAGTGCAGCCTGCAGTTTACTGAATGTCTTTTCTAACCGATCGGCCTGTTTAAAACTGAAAGCATCTTCAGCAGCATCTTCACTTGCCACTAAATGGCTGAACACTGATTTTACAACAAGACGATTGCCTGTTTTTAATATTTCAATTAAATCATCCAATTCATCTTTACCAAAACCAAGCCGGTGCATACCTGTATCTATTTTAATATGCACGGGATAATATTGAAGGCCCTGCCTGTTAAGAAAAGCATCGAACTTTTTAAGAATACCTATTGAATAAATTTCCGGTTCAAGATTGTATTGTATTACCTGTTCAAACGCTTCTTCATCAACATTCATAATCATTATCGGCAAGCGAATGTTTGCCCGGCGCAGCTCCACGCCCTCATCAGCATAAGCAACAGCGAGGTAATCCACTTTGTGGTACTGAAGCACGTTGGCTATTTCAGTACTGCCGCTGCCATAACCCGAAGCTTTTACCATGGCCATTATTTTAACGCCGGGCTTCAGCATTTTTCTATATTCATTTACATTATGAATAATAGAAGTGAGATTTATTTCCATCACTGTTCTATGCACTTTCTGCTGAAGCATTGCTGCAATATTTTCAAATCCAAATCTTCTTGCACCTTTCAGCAGGATTACCTGGCTGCGAAAAAAACTTGTTGAAAATTGATTCAGGAATTCATTGGTTGAGGCGTAATAATAAACATCATTGATAGCTTCTTTTAAAAAGGGAAAATAATTTTTCCATTGTGTTCCTATTACAATAGCACTGCTAACATTCCTGGCCTTCAACATAAAAATGATGTCAGCGTAAGCGCCGTTGTTTGCACCAGGCGCGTCGGAAAGAATTACCGTTTTATGTGCAAACTGGTTTTGCTGCTGCATAAAATCGAGCGCAACAGCAAAAGAAGCCGTATCAAAACTATAGCTATCATTAATTAAAGCGCAGTTATTGATGGCAGGGATCAACTGCAGCCGCATATCAACCGGTTGTAATTGCTGCAGCCGTTCATTAATAATATCAGCCGGAATATTTAAGCTTAACAGAACAGCTATACATGTTTCAACATTTTGAACAGAAGCTTCGTCGGTGAAAGGAATATTAAACCGGTAAACTACGTCGTTATATTTTAATTCAATAACAACATTATCTTCATTTTCTTGCCGGGAAAATAACTGAATAGTATTGTTTTCATTATCACCCCAGGTAATAATATTTGCCTTTGAATTTTTCCGGATAATTTTAACAACAGAACTATTATCGCCATCAGCAATAACCGTTTCACAATGTTTAAAAAGTTTACACTTCTCTTCTGTTTTTTGTGCTGCCGAAACAAAATTTTCATTGTGGGCACTGCCAATATTGGTAAGAATGCCGGTTGTAGGCTGAATAATATTTTCAAGCCTTTCCATTTCACCGGGCATTGAAATACCTGCCTCAAAAATGGCAAGATTATTATCAGCATTCATCTGCCAGACACTCAATGCAACACCAAGCTGGGAATTATAGCTGCGTGGGCTTCTTACAATATTATAATCAGGAGAAAGCAACTGGTACAGCCATTCCTTTACAATTGTTTTTCCATTGCTGCCTGTAATGGCAATTACAGGATATTGAAATTGTTTGCGATGATAAGCCGCCAGCGTTTGCAAAGCAGCTAATGTATCATCTGTAAAAATAAAATTGGCTTCTGCAAATGGAGTTGTATCAAAACTATGCTGTACAACAAAGCTGCGCACACCACGCTCATGCATCTCTCCTATATAATTATGTGCATCCCTTCTTTGCGTTACAAGCGCAAAAAATAAAGTGGTTGATGGAAAAATAAGGCGGCGGCTATCGGTTAATAATTGTTCAATTACACAATCTCCTGCTGCAATTTTCGAATCAGCATTTAATATTGAAGCAATTTTATTTATAGTGTACATGAAATTTCTCTAACGGTTTATCCTGTAACTTTTCTTACTCTGTTGAATTATCACCAACAATAGCCTGAATTTTCTTCCCTATTGAAACAAATAAACCACGTTGTTTTTCAGGGCAGCATTCTTCATAGAATTCTGCAGCATAATAACCTGGATTGAGGGCGGCATCCTTTGTAATGATCCATAAACGGTTGCCGGCTGCATCATAAATATTGCAGTCTTTATTACCATCTGCACAATAACCTTTCTCTTTATCATCACCGGGAATCGCCCATGCTTTATTTTCCTCCATATAATTTAATAAGCTATCACAGGCTGTTTTATCCGCCTGAACAGGCGTTAAACTTGTGGGCGTGCCTGCATTGTTTGGCATCAGGTTTTTATAGTAGCGGTAAGCTTTCCACTCACTGTTATGTTGAGTTACTATGAAATAATTCATTGATTTCACCCATGCAAAATTTTCATAAGCATAGGCAATTACAAGATCGTTTTCTGACTGCAATTTTTGCAATACATCATCTTCAATTGCCTGCTTTTTTGCAGAAGCATTTACATTTTCTGCGAGCATATTTTTCTGTGCGCTGCAACCTGTGTTCATAATTGCTGCTATAAGTATGAATATAAAATAGTTCTTCATTGAATTTTACTTCTTTTTATCTTATTCCAGGTTTCATATAAAAATTCCTGTGAAGGTTGATATTCCGGTATTTCATTTAATGGTTCACAGGCTTTCCAATGCGCTTTCATTTCTTCCGGTAATTGCTGGTATAATTGTGTGCCTTTTGTTTTCCAGGCTATCATTTCATCACTCACTTCTTTTATAATTTTTGCCGGATTGCCCGCCAGCAAACTTCGCTTCGCAATCTTTTCATCCGCCTTTATCAAACTCAGTGCACCCACAATACATTCATCGCCTAGTTCCACATTGTCCATAACCACACTGTTCATTCCAATCAAGCAATTCCTGCCAATCGTTGCGCCGTGAATTACAGCGCCGTGACCAATATGCGCCGCTTCCTTCAGCCAAACAGCAGCGCCGGGAAATATATGCAGCACACAATTCTCCTGTATGTTGCAACCATCTTCAACAATAACCCTGCCCCAATCGCCACGCAATGCAGCGCCGGGGCCAACATACACATGCTTCCCGATGATCACATTGCCCGTAACACAAGCCTGCGGATGTATAAACGAGGTATCGTCAATAACAGGGGTAAAACCTTTGAAAGAATAAATCATTACTGCTACTGTTTAAAAAGCTAAGATAGATTGAATACTACAAATAAATTGTCGTTTAACAATATGCCGGTACATGCAAAATGCCTTCGAAAAATTTGTTCACGCTCTTACATTCCTCTCTGTTTAAAACGAATTATATAAAATGATTATTTTTAGAGTAATATCCCGCTAATATTATGGAAATACAGGACCTCACCAGCATCATTTCTTCCGGCCTTATTGTACCGGTTATCGGCAGCGGTTTCTGCAAGGTGAAAGTGCCGGTAAACCGTGTTGACCCGCACAATAAATTCACCGACAACGTAACCGTTTTAAAAGATGCCATGGAAAAAAATGCTGATGTTACGCTTACTTTAAACGAATATCTCGCCCTGAGAATGGCCGATAAATTCGGGCTGAATTATTTAGATGACAGCATGCTGAACCTGAATTGCGTATTTCTTAAATCAAAATTTACAGAAGCCACACGCTATAAAATGCTGCATGATGAGTACCAGCAGCTAAGCACGGAAAAGCTGCTGGATGACTATAAGAAACTGGCATCAATAAGGGATTTCCGGATTTATATAAATACGGGGCCTGATAATTTTCTGGCGGATGCCTTTGCCAGGATACCCGACCGCAAGCCACAGTTTATTGCTGCGCAGTTGCTGGAAAGCAATAACAACAATGTTGTTATAAAAGAGCCTTCTGCTTTTGAGCCTATTGTGTTTAATATTTTCGGAAGTATAGTAAAAGCGCCTTATAACGATTGTGCAGTAACCGATGAAAATTATATTGAGATGATCGTAAAGCTGCAGCAGGAAAGCACCACGCAGCAATCTGCTTTCAACACATTGTTTAACCTGCTGCGTGAAAACAACCTGCTTATCATCGGCAGCAGTTTTCCAGACTGGCTGATGCGTTTTTTAATAAGGCTTATTGCGGCTGAACGTTATACGCAATCAAACCAAAAACTTATTTCAGATGCAGGCACTTTAAGCAGGATTGAATTTGAAAATTTTTTACAGCAATACCAGGGGCAGGTAATTACGCAAAATGAAGAAACATTCAAATCGCCAGGTGATTTTGTGCAGGCTTTATACAATGCCACACAAAACAGTTCGCAGAATATTGTGCAGCGCTATAAAGAAAAAGTTTTTATAAGTTTTATAAGTGAAGATAAAAACATAGCGCAACTACTCAACAATGCTTTTGCTGAAAAAGGCGTGCCTGTATTTTTTGATGGCAATGAAATTTTTTCAGGCACTAATTTCAATAATGTGATTAAACCGGAAATTCAAAACTGCGATTTTTTTCTGCCTGTAATCACGGCGCGTTCTGTAAAAGACCCTATTGATGTAAAACGGTATGTATATAAGGAATGGACGCTTGCAGGTTTCAGGAGAATGGCAGGCGAAGATGCGGCGGCCACTACCACTTTTATAAAGCCATATACGATAGGAACAGATGCTATAAACATGTCGGTTTATGAAACTTATTTTGATGGCATCGGCATGGAAAAAATACCGGATACCAGCAGGGAAGCACTCATCGCTTTTGTTGAATCATTTATAACAAGAAATAATCTTACACCGGTTAACAATTAGCCACAGCGTAAGCACAAACGATACTTATATGGAACAGCGTCCCTATCGCGGCATGCATACTTTTACGGAGGAGCAAAAGAATTTGTTTTTTGGAAGAGGCAAGCCGGTAAATGAAATATTCAGCCTGCTTAAAAACAATACGCTCACGGTTATATTCGGCACATCGGGTATTGGTAAAAGTTCGCTGATAAATGCCGGCCTTATACCCAAGCTGCGCGAAAATTTTTACCTGCCCATTTTGCTACGTATTCCCTTTTCCGATGCAAATATTAACCCGCTCGTTTATACACGGAATATAATTGAAGCTGAAGTAAAGAAATATATTTATAAAGATTTCACTTATCCGGAAAACACTACATTATGGCAATTCTTTCGTGAAGCCAACTATACCGGCGGCGCTGTAATACCTGTATTAATACTAGACCAGTTTGAAGAGTATTTCAAGTTTGGGAAAAACAATAAAAACCAGGCTGATGCATTTGCAAAAGAAATATCAGATCTTATTGAAAACAGAATGCCTGATGAATTAAAAAATGCCGATAATTATAAAACACTTACTGCTTCAGATGCCCAGAATAATTGCCGGGTTATAATAAGCCTGCGCGAAGATTTTCTTGCACCGCTTGAAGATTTAAGCAAGCTTATCCCCTCATTAAGCAAAATACGTTACCGTATTGTGCAGTTACGTGGCAAAGAAGCTTTTGATGCCGTGTACCAGCCTGCCAAAGATTTAATAGATGAAGCTACAGCAGTGCATCTTTTAAAAAAGATCATTCCTAAAAAAATAAAAGCCGAAACAGGCAATAAGGACGATGACACAAACGAAATAAATTGGGAACAAAAAGATTTTGAGCCTTATATACTAAGCCTGTTTTGCTACCAGGTAAATGAAAAAAGGATAGCCGCCAAACAAGCTGCTATTTCAAAAGAATTGATTGATAATACAAAAGTTGAAACCATATTAAATGATTATTATACCAGCACCATAAAAAAGTACAGCCGCTGGTATAAAAAAGATATTGGCGATTTACTGGAAAAAAACCTGGTGAGCGAAGAAGGTTATCGCCTGCTCAAACCCGTAAACTCCAACGAATTTAAAAATGTGCCGGAGCGTGTAATCACCGGCCTTGTTAATGACCGCATTATACAAATTGTAAACAGGAACGATATCAACAATATTGAAATTTCGCATGATTTGCTGGCCAATGTTATTCACGCTAAAAAAATAGATAAAAGAGAAAACCGGAAATTAACCAACATCCTTGGCATCGGCGCCTTAGTGTTTGTGGCCATACTTGCATTTACAGCTTATTCGCATAACCGGTTAAAGAGTGAACTTGATATAGCAAAGAATGCAGTAGTAAACGATTCAATTGAAAAGAAAGAACTGGCGATAACGAAAGATTCCCTTCAAACAGATAAGGATTCTTTAGAAAAAAGATTTCAAAACACCATACAGGCAATTAATAAAGAATACCGCGGCACAGTTTATTTCCAGGTTAGCTCAGCTTATAAATCGAAGGCGCTTACAGAATGCATGGATGCTTTGAAAAGCAGCAGGTTTATAGTGCCTGCGGCAGAAACCATAAAGGGCAAGCCTTTTAAAAACATGGTAAAATATTTTCATGCAGAAGATGAGGAAATGGCAAAAGAGGTGCTTGATATTTGCAACAAATATTATCCGGAGGATTCACTCATACTGCAACGCATCCGGCTTAAAAATAATAATGTAGCTGCCGCAACTATTGAAATCTGGGTCAACAAATAAATACTTTCTCCGCTTCATCATACAATTCTTAAATAAAGGGCAATATTAATTGCCGGCTGTATCGCTATCAATACATCTGTTGTTTCAAAAGCGAACAGTTTTTATGATAATAAAAAACAGCATTAAGTAATGCCGCATCATTGATCATTTTTTTCAACCGGTCAATTAAATGTTCTGCCATTCATCAGCCGATTAACAACTTTTAACCGAAACAGATACATGATTTGAAATATAACTGGCAAAACAAATATTTCTTAACATCCGGTATAAAGCGGAACAAAATTTAAAACAATGAGAAGCACAATTTTAACAGCCACATTATTATTTGCCATGAGCATTTCATCTTTTGCAAGCGAAAAGGTTTCTGACACAAGGTTATTGCACGATTTATCAAGCGCATTAAAAAAAACCGGTGAAGTAACATGGGTAAG
Organism: Bacteroidota bacterium; assembly: GCA_023391315.1. Classification (GTDB taxonomy): domain Bacteria; phylum Bacteroidota; class Bacteroidia; order Chitinophagales; family Chitinophagaceae; genus Parafilimonas. The sequence continues at coordinate 7,091 of JAEWBD010000293.1, forward strand.
CAAATCAAATTACAGGCAAGCCAGTTTTAATTTTAATAATCAGCAGGCTATGGCATTTTATAATGTAGACAAAGAACTAATAGGCTACAGTATTAAGATTTCCAAAACTGAACTACCTAAAATTGTTACAGATGCAATGAAAGATAACTACAATGACTGGGTAGTAACTGATGCTATTATGTTTGTTGACACTGACGGTTATGTAAGCTATTTTATAGAAACCGTTACAAAAAACAAGGGCCAGATACTTGAAATAAGCACTGATGGCGATTTAAGCGTTTATAAAACCATAAAGAAATAAATGCTTTGAAATTTATACAATGCGGAGGCAAATTGATTTTGCTTCCGCATTTTTTTGAAGTTATTATTAACCGGCTGTTTATAACGCATTCAAATGCATTCATCCACGAGGTACAAAACAGATTCATAATTTCTTTTTACTGCTTCACTCATAGCTATTTCACAGGTTTTGGTAGAGGAATAATAACCATCATATTCCTGGTTGCCCACTTCTTTTGCTTCGTGGGCCGTTGCTGCAGCAGTAAGTTCCGGAAAAAGAAAACCACGGTCACCGGCCATACCACAACAACCTGCGTGCACAGGCACGCTTACTTCGTTTGCATATGCTTTCGCAATGTTTACAAATTTGTATTCTATACCCAGCTTTTCCAATGCACAAACCGGATGCAGCACCACTTTATTTTTTTTGTTGACGGATAACTGAACAGGCATTACGTAATCATGCAGGTAATCAACGCTGTCTATAATCGTAAGCTTATCATAACGCTGCTGATTTTCTTTTGTAAGCACACCGCGGATATGATGCAGCGTATAAGTGCAGGAGCTTACATCCATTACAACAGGATGCTTTCCCTGCTCACTATCACTCCATAAATGTTCAACAATTTTGTTGGCAGTATATTGATAAGCCGTATGGAAACCTTTTGAAGAAAATATCTGCCCGCAGCAACTGCCTGTAACATTATTCAATACGATTACATTAATACCGGCCTTCGCAGATACGCTTAAAAATGTTTCCATTAAACTTTTCTTTCCATCTTCACCATTACCTAACACCCTCGATATACAGGCAGGAAAATACACAATTGTTTTGCCTGCGCCTTTTTGGAAAATGCTTTCAAATAAAGGTTTTAAGGATGGTGGCTTTTTCAGATGATTTGACCATAATGGAAGAGCCGGCATCAACTTCCTCAGCAATTTTGTAATTCGATACATGGAATATTTACCACTAATGCCATTGATGCCTTTACCGGTTTGCAAGGCAAGCCGCACCGATTTTTCAACAAAACCAAAATGCTTTGCCACCCATAAAGCTGCTTTATTTTCAGCAGCAGAATGATTTTCTCTTCTTAGTCTTTTTACAAGATCACCGGTATTGATATCAACGGGGCAAGCCGTTGCGCATAAGCCATCAACTGCACAGGTTTCAAGGCCATCATACTCATATTCCTTAATGAGCTGCTTATATGCAGGTTGATCCCTTGCTTTTAATTGCTGCAATGCACGTCTTGCAACAATACGCCTTCTTGGCGTCATAGTTAAATCGCGGCTCGGGCATTTATGTTCGCAGTAACCGCACTCAATGCATTTATCCACTTCTTCTTCCACCGATGGCAAAGGCTTAAGGTTTTTTATATGCGCGTCTTTATCAGCATTAATTATAACACCCGGATTTAATAAATTTTTTGGATCAGCAATTGCTTTAATACGCTTCATTATTGCATAAGCTTCTGTGCCCCATTCCGTTTCAACAAAAGGCGCCATATTTCTGCCGGTGCCATGTTCAGCTTTTAATGCACCATTATATTTTTTAACTACCAGTTCAACCACGTCATTTATAAAACGATGATAACGCTCCACTTCATCTTTTGCGTTAAAAGCCTGCGTTACCACAAAATGAATATTGCCATCTTTCGCATGGCCGAAAATGATGGCTTTATCATAATGATGTTGTTTGAACAATGCCTGGAGGTCAAGAATTGCATCGCCCAATAAATGCAATGGAAAAGCAACATCTTCTAAAATAACGGTGGTGCCGCTGGCCCTCACTGCACCTACAGCGGGAAATAATCCTTTGCGTATTTTCCAGTAAAATTCCCTTTGTGTGGCATCTTTTGTAAATGCAGGTTTATTTAAAAGAGACAACTCTTCAGCGGTGTTTAAAAAAGCATCAACCTTGGCATTTAATAAGGTTTCATTGCTGTCCTGAAATTCAACCAGCAACGCTGCCACAGGCTCCGGCAGTGTTTTAATAACGGTGTCAATACCTTTTATATTTTCAACAGAACGCAGCGACGCCCTGTCCATCAATTCCACCATTTCTGCGCCGGAAGCTATAAGTGGTTCAATGGCTTTGCAGGCTGCATATATATCTGTAAAATATAAAAGTGCCGTTGACTTATAAGGCAGATCAGGAATGGTTTGCATTACAGCTTCCGCAATAAAAGCCAGTGTGCCTTCTGCGCCGATCAATAAATGCGCAAAAATATCAAGCGGATGTTCGTAATCAACCAACGCATTCAGTGAATAACCGACTGTGTTTTTTGTTTGATACTTGAACCTTATTTTATCTGATAAAGCACTATTGTTTAAAACAATATTACGCAGGTTTACCAGCTCTTCTGCAAGCATTCTATTGTTCGCGACAAAACGCTCATAATCTGTTTTAACTTCAGTGGAATACATTTCACCGGATGGCAACATGAAGCGTATATATTTTGCGGTATGATAGGAATTATATTTTACGCCGCAACACATACCGCTGGCATTGTTTGATAAAATACCGCCCATCATTGCCGCTGATATACTGGAAGGATCAGGGCCTATTTTGCAGGCATATTTTTTAAGATAGGTGTTGACCATCGCGCCGGTTATGCCCGGCTGAACCCTTACAAACGCCGCATTGTTTTCAATCGAAATTTTGTTCCAGAATTTACTTAAATCAATCAAAATACCATCTGTAATGCACTGGCCGGAAAGGCTTGTACCGCCGGCACGAAAAACCAGCGGAATATTTTGCTGATGAGATAATGCAAAAAGCTGTTTTACTTCATCTTCATTTACAGGCTGTACAACAGCTTTTGGTATAAGTTGGTAAAACCCTGCATCGGAAGCGTAGGTTATAACATCAATCAGCCGGCTTTTAATCCGTTCAGCGGGCAAAATTTTGTGCAGTGATTCCAATAGTACTTTGTTGTTATTTATTAAGAAATAACATATTGTGCTAATTAACTATATAGAAGAAGGTTGAATCGTCATTTCGACGATAGGAGAAATCTCTGCTTATTTTTGAATTTATAATTATGTAGAGATGTCTCGTTACCTCGACATGACGTATTAAGAACATTATTTAACCCATACTCCTTAAATTTTAATAGCACAACAGGTTAAGAAATAGTTTTGTAAAAATAAATCCCGCTTTGTTACCAGCGTTCAACAACTATAAAGATTCCGGTCTTATTATTCAATATAAAAAACTGTTTTTCAAATTTTAAAATCTGCTGTTATCTTACGATTATTTATCGAGGCATTTTAAATTAAGAATGGGCAACGCTTTACATTACATATCTCCGCCAAAAGAAGGTTTTAAAAATGAACTATTTGACAGGTTACTCGCTGCCGGTTATTACCGCATGCAGCACCTGATGTTTACCTGTAATGAAACTGTTATAAACAGTGATTATAAAACCATTCCTGTATTCTGGCTGCGCACTCTGGTGCAAAATGTTTTATTAGAAAAAGCTGCAAGAAATATTTTAAAAAAATGCGCCGGCTTCACAGTGCTTATTGAGCCTGCCTATATAGATGATGAAATAGAAACATTATATGCCGCTTATAAAGCGCATGTTCAGTTTGAAGTTTCTTCTTCATGTGCAAGCTACCTTCACCAGCCTGAATTGCCGGAACCATTTGATTCGATGATGATAAAAGTGATTGACGGAAACAAATTGATTGCAGCAGGATATTTTGATAAAGGCAGTGAATCTATTGCAGGCATCATGAATATTTACCACCCGCAATATCGTGCCTATAGCCCCGGAAAATTTTTAATACTGCAGAAACTGCAATATGCTCTTTCGAAAAATATGCAGTATTATTATACTGGTTATATAAGCACAGAAAGCATACGGTTTGATTATAAAACTTTTCCGGATGCAGAAGCGGTGGAGGTGTTATTACCTTTAGAGCAAACCTGGGCGCCCTACAGCAAACTTGGAAAGCTTTTTCTGGAAGCCTACTACCTGCAAATGCTGCATAATTTATGAATGCGTTATTAATTTTTTTTTAACAAATGACCCCCATATATCACTGCTCAATTACTGTCTTAATAAGAACGTCAATTATTGAAAAATTAAACACTTGTTTAATTTTTCAATATGTGCGAACTTTGCATCATACTTAAAAGAACGGAGGTAGAATGAGGAAATTAAGTTTCGTATTACTGTTTTCATGGCTGATACTTAATTCGAAGGCACAAAACCTTTCTTTCCAGGCGGGTGAGAAAATAAAATTTACAGTTTATTATACGGTGGCGGGCATTTATTTTAATGCAGGTACAGCGTCTTTTTCAGTGAACGAAGCCAGCACGGCTGATGCAAATATTTATCATTTAATAGGCGAAGGTTCAACCAATTCAAAATATGACTGGATTTTTAAAGTAAGGGATCGCTATGAAAGCTATCTGAACACAGAGAATATGCAGCCTGTAAAATTTATACGCAACGTGAGTGAAGGCAAGTACAAAAAGCATGAAGAGGTTGTTTTTAACCCGCATAATAATACAGCAACTACTAAAAAAGGCACCTATAATGTTCCTGAAAATGTTCAGGATGTAATTAGTTCTGTTTACCTGGCAAGAAATCTTGATTACTCGAAATACAAGCCGGGGGATAAAATTACATTCAACATGTTTTTTGGGAACGACATTTACAACATGTACATAAAATACATGGGCAAAGAAATCATTAGTACGAAATACGGAAGATTCAATGCCATCAAACTGCAGCCTTTATTACTGAAAGGCAATGCTTTTAAAGGCGGCGAAGACATGACAGTATGGGTTACAAATGATAACAATCATTTACCGGTAAGAATTCAATCCAAGCTTACGGTTGGCAGCATTAAGGTTGATTTATCACAATATGAAAATCTTAAATATCCGCTGGTTGTAAATTAAAAGAACTGTTGGGTTTTATTTGTCTTGCCTGTGATCACTAAACCCATAACATTAATACGTTATAACACAGCCACCGTGTGATGATACATATTTTTAAAAGACGGTTCCATTAAACCTGCAATATTGTAAGGCTTTATTTTCTCCCTTACTGAACAAGTAAATGCATCTATATCAGCCTGCGATATAGTTTTCTGCTGCGTCAATTTGAATAAATCTTTATAGGTTGAATGTGCCATTTCCTGCACCTCGGTTTTATCCGCTTCGAGAAAATATTTTACAGGAAGGTTTTTCAATCGCTTCTGTTCGTACATAATCGTAAAAGTAAAATACAACATAGACCATGCACTAAACAATTGGAAATGCCCCATTGTTTTATAACAGCCTGCAACAAGCAGGTCAATTAACTTCAATTCTTCAAAAACAATATTTTCATATTCTTTAAGCTGATCATAAAGTGGCTGTTCAAAATTTCTGTTTTCAGTCAGCATTTTTATAATTCTTTCAATACCCGCCAGTGAATAGGCAATGCCGGTGCTGAAAAGCGGGTCAACAAAACCAACGGTATGCGGCATAGCTACCCACCCATCACCAAAACAGGTTTGCAGTTTTCGCTGCAATCTTCCCGAACGGATAATATAACCCGGCTGTGCAGAAAGTTTTGCATCTTTTAATATAAAATCTATATCAGGATACTTTTCCCGCATTGCATTCCAAACTTCCTGCATTTGCATTTTTTGCAATGAAGGATTATTGCCGTTTAATGCAAAGCCCCAGCTTGTGCGGTTATTATTAAAACGAAGCGCCCAAATCCAGCCTTCATCTAATACATGATGTAAAGCTGAGTTATCAGCATTATAAGGGTAACCGGATGTTGCAATATTTTTTTGATGGAGTATATCTGTCCAGCATGGCAGGTTATCAAAATGAGAAAATACCGCAAATGAATCAGTAAGAAAATTTTCTGCGGATGACTTTACTGAAAACAGTTTATCAGCCAGCGCTCCGCTGCCGGTTGCATCAATAAAAAATGATGCATGAATATTTTGGTCATCACCATTACAATTAGCGGCAATTTCCCATTTACTATTTTTTCTTATGGCCAATGTGATTCCCGTCTCATCAAAATAATCTATACCTGCTTCTTTAACTTTTGATACAAGAAAGGCATCAATATCTGAACGCAGCCAGTTGGTATCAGACAACTCATCGCTTATGCTTGCGGCAACCAGTAATTCGTTGATATGATGATCATCTGTTGAAAATTCTTTGCCAGGATAATGTTTATAATAACTAAAGCCTCTTTTAATTCCACAAACGATTTCAGGATGCGCTTTTTGCCAGCTTCCATATCTTGAAAAATCATATAGCCAGGGCAGGTTATACTTTGAAGAAAGTGAACGCAAAATCATGTCAGCAATAGGCGTGGAAGACTCTCCTATTGCAAAACGCGGATGTTTACCTTTTTCAATCAAGCAAATATTAAAACCGCATTCTTTTAGAATAAGCGCAGTAAGTGCGCCGGCGAAGCCTGCGCCTGCAATTACAATATCATAATGTTTAGATTGATTCAACATAACCAGTAGTACAACCACATTCTATCTGTGGAAGTATTGTTTGAGTAAGGTTCATCTTTTCCAATCGTTTCTTTCTTGCTTCAAAACAAAGCAGGCATTGAGATAAAAAACCAATATCCCAGGTATCAACAAACACCTGTCCCTGCTTTAGCAGCAAAGCTTTTTCGAACACTTCTTCCAGCATGGCTAAAGAAGGCGGCGCATAATTGCCTTCCTGCCACAAAACATCCATCACACCATTGCCCGGCCTTACCGGGATAACGGAACAACGGGCAACACCGCATTCAAAAGCAAACTGTATAGATTTAAAAGTCCATGCAATGCTTTCCTGCGGCTGCGTTATGTAAGGTGCATTTAATAAAACAAATGCACGCACATCAATGTCATGCTGATTTAAAAACATGGTTGCCTGCCTGAAATCTTCCGTCGTAAGTTGTTTATTTAATCTTGGCAATACACCGGGATGAATGGTTTCCAGGCCCATTGCCACTTCCAGCCTCTCATCAAGCAAGTCATTGAATTCGATACAATGTTTGTTGCAAAGCTTTGGGTGATTCTCTACAACAACTCTTTTATACCCTTTAAGCAGTTTGATGATTGCCGGATATTCTTTTGGAGAAATAGCTTTGGGATCAAAAAAATTTCCGTTGTTGTAAAGCTTGATAACATCCGCCTGCGGCAATCTTTCCAACGCATATTCAATCTGTTTAACTATTGCACCGAATGGTGCAGGCGCATCTAAAGTATTCTTCCATAAATCGCACATTAAACATTTGAAAGCGCATTCTTTGCTGGTAAGAAAGATGGTGTTTACCGTTTCAATACCGCCTGATAAACCAGGTTCTTCTTCATGCAAAAAATGATAGGGAATGAATGGGTTTAACCTGTTCTTTTCAGAACGGAGTTCAGTAATTGTATGGCTGCTATACTCATCATGCATACAACGAATGAAAGAATGTTCTGTATTCTAGTTCACTGGCGCCAAAAACTTTTGAAAAAGCTTCTTCTGGCACAGCACCTTCCTGGAACCTTCTCTTTTCAAATACGGGCATATCAAATCCTGTAACAGCTTTTACGCCGCGGCTTGCCACTTCTCCTTTTAATGCATATAATACTTCTTCTTTCCAGTCGGTAAGTGCTATAAACGGAATACCTTCTGCTACTTCAATTACATTAGGTAAAGCGTAAGGGCTAAAATCTTTGAATCCATATTTTTTGGAAGGCGCATAAGAACGAACATGCCCCCTGCTTTGTCCGCCGGAATAGGTTAATGAATGTTTTATTTTATCAACGCCCCATCCTTCCTGGTATAGCATGAGGTTGTTTAAAAC
>JAEWBD010000370.1 GCA_023391315.1 Bacteroidota bacterium
TCCCTGAATTTACCGTTGTGCGCCGCAACATATAAGTCTTTATTCGTGGCTGCAATTACACGCACATCTGTTTTCTGCACTTTGGATGAACCCACACGGATGAACTCTCCTGTTTCCAGTACCCGCAGCAAACGCGCCTGTGTGCCCAGCGGCATTTCACCAATTTCATCTAAAAAAATGGTACCGCCGCTTACGGTTTCAAAATAACCTTTACGGCTGTCAACGGCACCCGTGAATGAGCCTTTTTCATGGCCAAAAAGTTCTGAATCTATAGTGCCTTCGGGAATAGCACCGCAGTTAACGGCAATAAAAGCATTATGTTTTCTTGCCGATAAAGCATGTATAATTTGAGAGAAAGATTCTTTACCTACACCGCTTTCGCCCACAATTAAAACGCTGAGGTCTGTTGATGCCACCTGCATGGCAACCTGTATTGCGTAATTGAGCGCCGGTGAATTGCCTGTAATTCCAAACCTGTTCTTTATTGATTGTATTTCCGCCATCGTTAAATCCCTTTATTTCTTAATTCGTCTTGCAATAAAATTTCTATTTCATTTAAAAGCAAAGGCAAAACATCTTCTGAATAAAGCCATAATCGTGAATAATCAACCAAATCATAATCGTGAGTTAAGACATGTCTTAATCCAATGACTTGCCGTTTGCCTGTAATATTTATTTGAGGGTTAATCTTGTCTATTTGAAATATGGCTTCACCAATAATCTGAAAGCATCTTTCAGCGGTTCTGTAGAAATAATTTTTTCCTAAAAAGTTATTAATATTAATGGCATCTTTTCGTAATTGGATTATTTCATCACCAGCTTTTAAAATGTCTTCATAATAGACTTTTAAATCACGCCTCGGCATAAATCAATTTCTTTTCATCATTAATAATTTTCTTCAGGTATTTATTCCTGATGTTTTTTTCAGTTAACAAATCGACTTCTCTTTTAAATAATGACGAAAATCGATCTGATAAATTATCCATGTTTTCAAAATAAGCATAAAGCTCATTATTGTTGGTCAATGACGGATAGCTTTTAAATTCTACAAGTAAATCAACATCGCTTTCAGCATTAAAATCTTCCCTCGTCGCGCTGCCGAAAACATACAACTCCTTTACATGATATTGTTTGCACAAATCAATAATCTGTTGTTTGTTATCTTCTATTATCTGATTCATAACTATTCCTTTACCGCTTCGCCAATTAACGTTGCCTGTGTAAAATCGTTCACTTTTACAAAAGCATAATCACCTTTTTTATAATTGTAATTTTCTTTCGGAAAAACAATCACCTTATTCTGAGAATTCCTGCCCATCCAGTCGGCATCGCTTTTTTTACTGTTGCCTTCTATTAATACTTTAAATGTTTTACCTACATCCTGTTTATTACTTTGGTAGGAAAGCCTGTTTTGCAATTCCACAATTTCTTTCAGCCTGCGTTTCTTTACTTCTTCCGGCACATCATCTTTATACCTTCTTGCAGCCAGTGTGCCCGGGCGTTCAGAATAAAAGAACATATAACTCATATCGTAAGCGCTGCTTTGCATCATGCTTAAAGTATCCGCATGGTCATCTTCCGTTTCAGTGCAAAAACCGGCGATAATATCTGAGCTTATGCCGCAATCGGGAATTATTTCGCGTATGCGTTTTACTTTGGCCATGTACCATTCTCTTGTGTAAGTGCGGTTCATCAACTGCAATACACGCGTGCTGCCACTTTGCAAAGGCAGGTGAATATAATTGCAGATATTATCATACTTAGCCATCGTAAACAACACTTCATCCGTAATATCTTTCGGATGCGATGTGCTGAAACGAACCCTTAACTCAGGGCTAACCAGCGCTACTTTTTCCAGCAGTTTTCCAAAGGTTACAATCTCATCATTGGCTTCATCAATCCAATAATAACTATCAACGTTCTGTCCAAGCAAGGTTACTTCTTTATAGCCCCTGTCAAATAAATTTTGCGCTTCTGCTATGATGGAATGTGCATCGCGGCTGCGTTCGCGGCCGCGGGTAAATGGCACTACGCAAAAACTGCACATGTTATTACAACCACGCATGATAGAAATGAATGCAGTAACGCCATTACTGTCTAATCTTACCGGGGAAATATCGGCATAGGTTTCTTCGCGGCTAAGTAAAACGTTTACCGATTTTTGACCGGTTTCGGCTTCTTCAATTAAAACCGGTAACGTTCTGTAGGCATCGGGGCCAACCACAAGATCAACCAGTTTTTCTTCTTCGAGAAATTTTGACTTTAATCTCTCCGCCATGCATCCCAGCACGCCTACCAGCAGCCCCGGTTTTGCATCTTTAATCTTTCGGAATTCAGTTAAACGTTTACGAACTGTTTGTTCTGCCTTTTCGCGAATGGAACATGTATTCAGCAATACCAGGTCGGCTTCTTCATAATTACGGGTGGCGCCAAAACCTTCATGCTGTAAAATGGAAGCCACAATTTCGCTGTCGCTGAAATTCATCTGGCAGCCATAACTTTCTATATAAAATCTTTTATTGTATTGATTTTCATCGTTGGCAAAAGGCGCAAACGCCTCACCCTGTCTTGCCTCATCGTGTACTTTATTTGCAACCAGATCCTGCATGTATAAAAAATTAGCTTGCAAAGCTAATGATTTAAGACAGAATGGCAGCGATGGTAAGTTAAAAACGTTAGAGAGGGAAATGGAGCGGAAGACGGGACTCGAACCCGCCACCTTTAGTTTGGGAAACTAATACTCTACCGGATGAGCTACTTCCGCCTGGTTTTAATGAACTGCTGATTTAATTTTTGTTTTAAGCCAGCTATCTTTTACTGGAATCATCCAGTTATTTTCCAATTCTTTTTTCGTGGCCACAACATTATTAAAAAATAATGTATCGGACGAAATAAAATTATTTTCCAGCGCATAACTGAACTGCTGTCGTGGAATAACCTGCACTTTATCCTTCACCACAAAAGCCAGGTTTTGCCAGTTAAACATTTCAACACCAAACTGTTTTTCTATCTGCTGAATAATACGCACCGAGCTATCAATGCTGCACCCGCTTACGCCGGTTGCCGTTTCATCGGCCATTAAAATGATAAACTGGCCAAAAAATAAATTGGCATAGCCTTTTACCGGTGCTCCATGTGCATTCCAGTTCTTTACCAAATCTTTTAAGATATCTTCAATTTGCAAGGCTTCACTTATGGTGAATAAACGGCTTGCCTGGTAAATCCAAATACGTGAGTTATCATTAAAATCTCCAGGCAATAAATGTTTGTATTCAAAATTCATGTGGCAAAATTAATATTCATTAATAAATGTTTGATCTTTTTACAAAACCTTTGCTTTATGCTATGATAACGCCAGGAGGCTTTTCTCAAACAATATAACCTTGTAGTTATATTCGTTTTTAATTTGCTTCATTACCATTTTTTTACATTTAATTGTTATTATGGAAAACAAGAAGATTAACAGAGCCGGTTATTTAATGTTTATATGCTTATTGCTTTACATGGCTTCATTATCCCAGCCGCTTAAAGTGGGCGTAGCAGGCCTTAATCACGATCATGCTTATGGCTTAATGGACCAATATAAAAATGGTGAAGTGGAAATAATTGGGATTGCCGAGCCAAATAATGAATTAGTGCAACGCTATAAAGAAAGATATAAACTTCCCGACTCCATTTTTTATACATCGGTTAGCGAAATGCTGAAGCACATTAAACCAGATGCTGTATTGGCCTATAATGCTATTGCAGACCATCTTTCCGTTGTGGAAGCCTGCGCACCAAAAGGTGTTTCCGTTATGGTTGAAAAACCTTTGGCAACAACCGTTGCTCAGGCCGAGCGCATGGCAATGCTCGCAAGAAAATATCATATACAATTACTAACTAATTATGAAACCACATGGTATCCAAGCAACCAGCAGGTTTATGATATTGTAAACAAAGAACAAACCATTGGCGAGGTAAGAAAAATGATTGTGCACGACGGGCACCAGGGCCCGGTTGAAATTGGCTGCAGCAAATATTTCCTGGAATGGCTCACCGATCCTGTGAAAAATGGCGGCGGCGCTATAATTGATTTTGGCTGCTATGGTGCCGATCTTATGACATGGCTGATGAAAGGCCAGCCGCCTGTTGCAGTAACAGCTATTACGCATCATATAAAACCAAACATTTATCCAAAGGTTGATGATGACGCAACTATCCTGCTTGAATACCCAAAAGCCACAGGCATAATTGAAGCTTCGTGGAACTGGCCTTTCGGTATTAAAGATTTTGAAGTGTTTGGTGAGAAAGCTTATTTGCATGCCCTGAATAATAATGATCTTGAAAGAAGAGATACCGTACATTACCACCCCGTTCAAACAAACCCGCTTAAGTATAAAGATAATTTGACTTACCTCGCCGCAGCATTAAAGGGAGAGATTCGTGATACAAATGACCCTTCATCCCTGGAAACAAATTTAATTGTGGTGAAGATACTGGAAGCCGCACGGGAATCAGCAAAAACAGGGAAGCGGGTTACGCTCTCACCATAATAAAATATCTATTTGGAAATAATAGCCGAATACATGCTGCCACCAAAGCGTGATGGTAATTCGTTTAGTTTTTTTGTTTTCCATTCATAGGTTTCAAAAAAGCTTTTAAGGTTTTTAAAACTAATGGGATAAGGCACCCACATATTGGCAACATTCGTATTATATTCAACCATTAACAGGTAGCCATTTTCATTAAGGCAATTAAAAACTTTTTGGATGAATGCATCTTTATCTTTCACAAAATGAAAAGCATTGGCCATTAAAATACCGGATAAATTTTTAAACGGAAATGCATCCTTCACAAAATCCAAAGCAAGTTTTTCAAGTTTAATTTCTTCACGCACAGCAACATGCTTTAATGCGTTGTTGCTTTTATCAACGGCATAAATCAAACTATCATCTGCCAGTAATTGAGAAAGCGCATTTGTAAATAATCCATCGCCACAACCTAAATCCGCCCAAACAGTTGCATGTTCCGGAAGTTCATGTTGAATAAGGGATATAGCCTCTTTTAGCTGCATAACCTATCGTTTATTAAAGTGTCAAAACTATATTCAATTTTCGGAAACACTTCTTAATCTTCCCCCCCAAAAAAAACCATAATAAAAATGGTACATTATATTTGCAGCCAATTTTGTTCCGCCTGCAACGGAATCCATATTGTTAATGGAACCTTACTTTAAGTGAGGTCTGAAATTTTTACACAATGGCTGTATTACATAACCGCATTTCCGGCGAAGAATTAAAACGTCGCCTTTATGAAGAAACTGAACCCAGAATAACTATCAGTTTCTATCAATATTTTCCTGTTCAAAACCCACAGGAGTTCAGGGACTATTTATATAAGCACTTACATAATTTAAATGTATTCGGCAGAATTTACGTTGCCAAAGAAGGTATCAATGCGCAGGTTAGTGTGCCGAAATCCAATTTTGAAGCGCTTAAAACATTCCTGTATTCCATCAACGAATTAAGTAACCTGCGCTTAAATATTGCAGTAGATGATGATGGTAAAAGCTTCTGGGTTTTATCTGTAAAAGTGCGGGAGAAAATAGTTGCTGATGGAATTACTGATCCCGGCTTCAGCATGGAAAATAAAGGCCGCTATGTAAATGCGGAACAGATGAATGAGCTGCTGCAAAAAGAGGATACGATTGTAATCGACATGCGCAATCATTATGAATATGAAGTGGGCCATTTTGAAAAGGCCATTGAAGTGCCTTCAGATACGTTTCGCGAACAATTACCCATGGCTGTTGACATGATGAAAGGCAATGAAGAAAAAAACATCATTATGTATTGCACCGGCGGCATACGCTGTGAAAAAGCAAGCGCTTATATGCTGCATAATGGTTTTAAAAATGTTTTTCACCTTGAAGGCGGCATTATTAATTATGCAAAACAGGTAAAGGAAAATAACCAGTCATCAAAATTCATTGGTAAAAACTTTGTATTCGACAACCGTTTGGGAGAACGCATTACTGAAGATGTTATTGCTAAATGTCATCAATGCGGCAAACCCTGCGACACACATACCAACTGCGCCAATAATGGCTGCCATCTTTTATTTATTCAATGTGAAACATGCAAACAAAAATATGATGGCTGCTGCAGCACCGAATGTAAAGAAACCATCCATCTTCCTTTGGAAAGACAAAAACAAATACGCAAAGGCATTGATAAAGGGCGTAATATTTTTAATAAAAGTAAAGTTCGTTTAAGACCGAGGCTGAATGGTTGAAAAGTTGATTAGCTATATGATGGTACGTTAATCATTTCCATCCAATCAACTTATTAACCCAATCAACTACTCAACTTCTTTGAGCACTTCGGCAATCCGCCCGTACGTTTCTTCATCACCCAGTTCCTGCGGTACAAACTTTTCACCAATTACCGTTTCGTATAATTCAATATAGCGTTGCGAAATGGTATTCACCCAGTCTTCACTCATTTCAGGTACGGTTTGTCCTTCCTTGCCCATAAAATTATTTTCAATCAGCCATTCACGCACAAACTCTTTGCTAAGCTGTTTCTGCCGTTCCCCTTTGCGCTGGCGGTCCTCAAAACCATCAGCATAAAAATACCTTGAACTGTCCGGCGTGTGCACTTCATCCATTAAATAGATTTCATTGCCAAGCTTGCCAAATTCATATTTGGTATCAGCGAGAATTAAACCATGTTTGGCTGCAATTTCTTTGCCGCGTGCAAACAGTTTTAATGCATAATTGCTCAATATTTTCCATTCATCTTTTGTGGCAATGCCGCCGGCAACAATGCCATCCGGATCAATATCTTCATCATGCCCGGCATCGGCCTTGGTGCTTGGCGTAATTATGGGTTCGGGAAAGAAATCATTTTCTTTCAAACCCTCCGGCATTAATGCACCGCATAAGATGCGTTTATCGCTTTTATAAGTACGCCAGGCATGGCCAACCAGGTTACCGCGTACTACCATTTCAACCTTGAACGGCTGGCATTTTTTACCAATGGAAACATTGGGCGCGGGCACTTTCAAAAGCCAGTTGGGGCAAATGTCTTTTGTGGCATTAAGCATATAAGCCGCAATCTGGTTTAAAACCTGCCCTTTATAGGGAATTGGCCTGGGCAGAATAACATCAAAAGCGGAAATGCGGTTACTGGCAATCATTACCAGTATATCACTATTTATTGTGTAAACATCCCGCACCTTGCCGCTATAAAAACCGGTCTGGCCTTCAAATTCAAATTGTTGTTTTTTCATATAAATACAAACCTACAAGAGATGTGGAAGCGCACAAAATGATTCAGAAAAAATAATCTAACTTCATTAACTAAATTATACCTATAATTTGGTGTATTAATATTTCGATTGTTTGTAACAAGTGTTATTATTGTATTGCTAAAACTTTTCTATGCAAAAGAAACTGCCTCTCTTGCTCTTTATCATTTTCTGTATTATAAATGCTAACCAGGTTTTTGCTCAACAGCCAACCATAATTACAGGAAATATTAAGAACAGCACCACAAAAGAAAACCTGGCTGCCATATCAATTATTGTTAAAGGCACCGGCGACGGTACTTATACCGATGAAAAAGGAAATTTCAGGCTTGTAACTGCACAAAAGCCGCCTTTTGTAATAACAATATCTTCTATTGGCTATGCCGAAAAAGACGTGAATGTTGAAACCAACAACCAGGTTATAAATGCGGAGCTTGAACCAAGTTTTGCCCTGGGGCAGGAAATTGTAGTGGCTGCTTCAAGACTGCCCGAACGCATACTTGAATCGCCGGTAACGATTGAACGTGTGAGCGCCACGGCTATCCGCAATGCACCCGGCCCCAATTATTATGATGCATTAAATAATTTAAAAGGCGTTGATGTAACGACATCAAGTTATACATTCAAAACAATTTCAACACGCGGTTTTAATGGCAGCGGTAACCTCAGGCTTAATCAATTGGTAGATGGAATGGACAATTCAGCGCCTGCTTTAAATTTTTCTGTTGGTAATGTAATAGGCCTTACCGATTTGGATGTTGATAATATGGAATTGCTTTCCGGAGCGTCTTCTGCCTTATACGGTTCCGGCGGCATGAACGGCACATTACTTATTTCAAGTAAAGACCCATTTAAATACCAGGGGTTCAGCGCCGAAGTAAAAGAAGGCATCATGCATATAAATGATTACCGGCATAAAGCTTCGTCTTTTCATGATATTGCTATAAGATGGGGCAAGAAAGTGTCTGATAAATTTGCCTTCAAGATCAGCGCTGAATATATGAAGGCTGATGACTGGCGTGCAGATGATTCCACCAATCTCGAACGTAATAATGTGCTGAGCAAAATAAAATCCGGTACAAGGGCAACTGATCCTAATTATGATGGTGTGAATGTATATGGCGATGAAGCAAGCGCAGGTTTAAAAAGCCTCGCACAAGTGGCAATAGCCCAGGCCAATTTACCTCAATCTGCAACAGATTACATGGATTATTTAATCGGGACCGGCCAAAGTTATGAACAGATACAGCAAACTCTTGCAGCAGATCCTTCAACCGCTCCTCTTAATCAAATACTACCTTTTTACATGGGGTATAAAACAGACATATATGGCACGCAACAAGCCAGCCGGACGGGATATAATGAAGAAGATTTGGTGAATTATAATGCTCACAATTTTAAAGTTTCGGGTGGGTTATATTATAAAATTATCAGCAGCACCGAGGCTTCTTTAACCGGGAACTGGGGATTGGGAACAACTGTATATACCGGCGCTGACAGGTATTCATTAAAGAACTTTAGCATCGGCCAGTATAAACTTGAAGTAAATAATCCAAACTGGTTTATAAGAGCTTATACCACGCAGGAAAATTCCGGCGATTCTTACGCCAGCACCCTGGCAGCCCTTGGTGTAAACCGGGCGTGGAAAGCCGATGGTGATTGGTTTGGTCAATACGGCTTTGTGTATTCTGATGCAACTTTAAAGGGCGCTACCATGCAACAGGCAGATGCTGCAGCGAGGGCCTATGCTGATGCAGGAAGATATATGCCGGGTTCGTCCGAATTCAACACGGCTTTTAAAAACTCAACTACAACTTCAATTAGTGAGGGCGGCTCGCAATTTGCTGATAAATCAAGCCTCTACCAGTTTTCAGGCCAGTATAATTTTTCACGGTTTGTAAAGGTTATTGATGTGCTGGCCGGGGCAAGTTACCGCTGGTATCATCTCAATTCCAACAATACAATTTTTTATGAACCCGATGGCCCCATCAATATCAGCGAATATGGCGCATACGTTCAACTGCAAAAAGAAATAGTGAAAGATGTGTTGAAATTAACCGCTTCAGGGCGCTATGATAAAAATGAAAACTTCAAAGGACGTTTTACGCCAAGGTTTACAGCAACTGTAACACCGGCAAAAGATCATGTTATCCGCCTTTCCTATCAGCAGGCTTACCGCTTTCCCAATAACCAGGATCAGTGGATAAACCTGCAAACGCCAGGTACTGTTTTAATAGGATGTTTACCTGTATTTAATACGCTTTACAATTTTAGCGGCAACCCGGTTTATACGGCAACCAGCGTGGCAGCATACAGAAGCGCTTTAGATCCTTCAAAACTTGTGCAGGCCGAATTTAAAAAGGCAAAGCCGGAAACCATGGAGTCTTATGAAATTGGTTACCGCGGCATAATAAACAATGTTTTTTTAATTGATGCTTATTACTATTTCAGCAGGTATAAAGACTTTATTGCGCGCCAAGCTGTAGCAAGAGGCGCCAGCGGCAACCCTGAAACGTCTGTTGCAGAACTGGCCAGCCCTTTTACCAGCACTAACTATGCATTTGTGGTTAACACAAGCACGCCTGTAAAAGCAAACGGCTGGGGCGTAAGCCTGCAATACCGCATTGGTAAAACTTATGCAGTTACCGGTAATGTTTATAGCGATCAGTTAAGCGATGTACAGGAAGGCCTTGTTACTTTTTTCAATACGCCCAAAACACGTTTTAATCTCGGCTTCTCCAGTTCAAATGCCTATAAGGGCGTAGGATTTAACGTAATTTATAAATGGCAGGACAAGGTTAGCTGGGAAGGGACTTTTGGTTCCGGCACCATACCAGCCTTTGGCACACTGGATGCACAGGTGAGTTATAACTTTACCAAACAAAAAGTTCTTGTTAAAATTGGCGGCACTAACATAACAAATCATTATTATCGCAATGCATTTGGTAACCCATATATCGGTGCCTTGTATTATGCAAGCATCGGTTACAATGTTTTTTAGTTATTAAATGTTTAGCAGAACCCCTGTTTCACACAGGGGTTTTTTATTTGAGTTCCTTAGGAGAAAATAACAAATACCTTATATACGAGGGCTTAAAACTGTTCACCTTTAAAGGTGAATTAATCCTTTTTTAATCCCAGCCGCTGCAGCAATATATCCTTTTTTGATTTTGATATTATCAGCTTTTCACCGTTATCAATCATCACATAACCGCCATCAGAACGGATAAGATTAGTAATATGATGCACGTTTACAATTATTGAATGATGAATGCGTTGAAAAACATCTTCAGGTAACATTTCCTCAATATCCCCAAGCGCCCTTGAAACAAGCAATTTTTTATTGCCGGTAAGATGAATGGTTGTATAAGCGCCCTCCGCGTGACAGTATAAAATATCCTCTGCAGGAATAAATTCATAGCCATCCCTTTGAGGAAAAGCAATTTTTTGACGTTGCGAAGGCTGCTTTATATTATGCAATAAATTTTCAATATTTATTGCGCCTTCTGAAGCAAGAATTTTCTCTTCGGCTTTTTTTATCGCAGTTTTTAAATCATTTATATCAACAGGCTTTAATAAATAATCTACAGCGCTTATGCGAAATGCCCGCGCTGCAAACTTATCATGCGCTGTAGTAAATATGATGCAAAAGTCAATGTGATCAAGCAATTCCAGCATTTCAAACCCATTCATCCAGGGCATTTCCACGTCAAGGAAAATAAGGCGTGGCTTATATTTTTTAATGGCGAAAATTCCTTCTTTGGCTGAGGTGCATGTTGCCGATACTTCAACATTACCACAATATTTATCTATATCAGTTTTAAGTGCATCAATACAATACTGTTCATCGTCTATAATAATTGATTTTATCATTTAATAACCGTTACAGGTTTCATATAAAGTCCATAATGTCAGCTTCCATATTCTCAAAATAATGAATTGAGCTTAATCTTAACCAGCTTACATAACAAACATGCATACTGAATTAACTGTTCATCAGCCTGAATTGATAATTGTGCCTGTTTACATTAATATTCATTGAAATTAAGTACCACAGTGGTGCCACATGGTATGTTATTTTCATCCAGTTTATCAATTATTTTCAGCTTTGCTTTTTTCTCGTTAAGAAGGTTATCCAGGTTTAGCCGTGCCTGGGTTAAGCGCACACCTTTTGATTCATGTATTGAAGATTGCGATTTAAAACTATTTTGCCGTGCTACTTCCCTTCCTATACCATCATCATCGATTATGCAGCAGATTATGTGATCGGTTGCGTCGATAGTTACAGTTAGCATTCCGCTGCCACTTTTAAGCATAATACCATGCCATATTGCATTCTCTATAAATGGCTGAATAATGAGTGCCGGCACCATTACAGATTTTAAATCTATATTCTCATTAATGTTGAAAGCATAAGAAAATTTATCTCCAAAACGCATGCTTTCAAGCTGAACATACAAGCGGCAAGTTTCTAACTCATCATGTAAGCTTATGTCTCTCTTATCTGAATTTTGAAATACAATGCGTATAAGTTTTGAAAAGGTGGTAAGATAAAGTATAGCTTTTTCGTTTTCATTTTTTTGTATAAGCGACTTGATCGAGTTCATGCAGTTAAAAACAAAATGCGGGTTCATTTGTGCACGAAGTGCTTTTGCCTCCAGTTCCAACAATTCTTTTTGATATTTAGCTTTCAGTTGCTCTTGTTTTCGCACAGAAGTAATGCGCCATTGCACAAATAAAGTAACTGCCGATATAATTGTAATCGCGATTAAAAATGTAAACACACCTGTTTGCCACCATGCCGGTTGTATAGTGATGGAAAGCCTCACACCATCTGCGCTCCATTGGCCATCCGCATTTTTTACATCGGCATAAAAAAAATAATTGCCGGGTTTAAGGTTGTTATAATGTATGGCGCGATCTAAATAATTTGCATAAACCCACGTTCTATTTATTCCTTCCATTTTATAACGGTATTCCAATCTTTCCGGCTGGTCATACTCTGTGGAGGAAAAAGTTAGCGTAATAAAATTTTGATTGTGCTTTAAAGTAAGGCTATGCAAAAAAGCAGGTAAACTATCTGTTTTCATAGCCTGATCAAAAATTTGTATCCGCGATAAATAACACTTTCTTGCAGGCCTGTTGTTTATGATAGTGCTTAAAGCTATAGTATGCAAATAATCAACGGCGCCTATAAAAAGCTGGTTGTTTACACAGGTAATTCCAGAATTAAAAACGCTGATTAACCCGTCACTTAATCCAAATTTATATTGCCGGTTATGTATATAATCAATTAATAACACACCTGCAGAATTCAACACACAAACAACTCCCTGGTCATTAATATTGCATAGCTGAATGGGGTAAACATCTTTTTCAAACGGAATTTGTTTTATGAGATTCAGATTTTTAGTTTCATAAATTTTTATACCTGACAATGAAGCAACCCAAAGATTATTCATGTCATCAAGAAGGTACCAACACATATTAAAAAAGTGCTGAAAGGGTTTTTCCTGTTCGGTTTCTGTAATTATTTTTCTTGCAGTTTTTGTAAGCAGATTAAACTGAAAAACGGTTCTGTTATAACAGAAGTAGGCGAATTCTTCCTTTTTATCTACTTGAATAATATCAATAATTTTATCTGCCTGGTTTCTACCCGATGTATCTTTTAAAACTGCCGCAGGCAATAAAATTGAGTCGCAGTTCAATTGCTTACTATTGATAACATATATTGCTTTACTTGATGGATTTGAAGGCTGCAGATAAATATTAGCTTTTCTGAAAATAAAGTTTTGGAAACGCAATTGCTTAAAGTTTATTGCAGGATTGACTTTTGGAACTACAATCTTTTTAGAACTAATATCATAAACCCACAATGAAGAGCCGCATAACCATAACCGGCCATCTTCATCCAGTGCCATGTCAAAAGCATTTATTTCCTTTTCTGCATTGCTAATAATTTTCTGTGAAGTTCCTGTGCCTATTTGTATACTTCTTGCCAACTCGTTGTTTATTACATGATATTTCTGTTCTATTGGCAGCGTGCGCACAAGCTGCATATTCGTATCTAAAACAAATACTTCGTTTCTTGTATCAAAGGCTACATAATAACATTTATTCCTGCTATCCCATATAGCCGTTTTAAAAACATTCTCCAGGTTATTTACGGCTTTTGAAGGAGGCAGCTTAAACGTTTTTAACTGGTTTGCGGTATGCTTTGCCAGGTAAAGCTGGTAAAAAATAAGGCTCCATACATTTTTGCTACTATCAGTAATAAAATGCCTTAATTGTATAGCGGGCAATTTATCATTGACTTCAGCGGTAAAATAATATTTGTGCGTTTTTGTATTAAATGTACCTGGTAATTTATCATCTTCTGAAACGTAATATTCGTCCGCATTTTTACGCTGAAAAAAAATAATATTAAGATGCTTATGCAAACCACCTTTTTTATCCCTATATGGAAACATTGTATAAATGCCTGTTCTTTTATCATAGCACCCCATACCTGAATTAGGTGTAATAAACCAGATAGTATCAATAGCTTCATCAATACCTATTATTTCTTTATCAAATCCGGTTGAATCTTTTGGGTTGGAGCACCGGAAAAGCCGGTTAGTCGTTTTATCAATTTTATTGAAGGAGTAAATGCCATCATTCGTTGCAAGCCATAAAACATTTTTATTGCGCATATCCCCTTCTATAGCATAAACACTGCTTGCCCGAAACGATAAGTTGTTGGCCGATGTATAATATGTTGTTTGCTTTGTTTTACGGCTGTAATGTATAAATCCAACATTATACATACCCATCCAAATGGAAACATCGTCGTCTATAAACGGCTGCGAAAAAGCATACGGAAAAGATATTTTCGATTTGTCTTCCTCTCTTAATTGTATATATAAATGCGTAACCTTCCCTGTAACCGTATTTAAATATTCCTGCCCTGGTATTGTAAAAACATACAAGTTGTTACTGTCATCTAAATATAAGCGCCCCGAACTGCTAACATTTAAAGTTGTACTGTCTCCTTCCTCATGTTTAAACAGTGTTATATCATTTCCATCATAACTTATAACACCTTTATCAGTGGCAAACCAGAGTTTGCCGGTTTTATCAGCACATATTTTACGCAGGTTATAGTCTTTCAACAGCGGGTTGCTAACAATTTTAAATATAAGCGAATCGTATTGTGGAAATAAAGAAATACCATGCAGGTGGAAACAGGAGAGAATTAATATGGTTTTGAAAAATTTCAAAACGTTAGCTTAAGTTGTTGTTAAAGCTGTAGCAGCATTATTATTTTCCAGGCTTCAAACCTATATCGTCTTTCATGGTTAGCCTTCTAAAAGGATACATCAATATTTCTAAATCAATCGAAATTTTTCTATTAGGCTACAGATGCCGCTTATAAATTTAAACATTATCCATTTAAAACACATAAAATCATTTTTTAAGTTAACTATCACACTTTCTTAATTGATATTTAGACTTTATGATTTAGCTGCCGGCTTATTTTAAGAAAATGTCCTCTGGTTAAATCAACTGCTATTATTGTTAAAAGATTATTGACTGCATTTTTATTACTCCATAATTTCCGAAAAGATTTTTAAGATGCTTGCATTAAGCAGTTATGTCAAGCGAAAGAATAATAAAAATAACTATTAGTAACTGCCCGTATAGTTAAGCACCACCTTTTATATCAGCCCCAACTTTAAATTAAAACCTATGACAATGAAAACAAATTTCACTATTATCATAATTCTGTTTACATTATTAAGCACATCCTGTGTGCATTATTATTATGCACCTAATAGCAATAATGTACCCCTGTTTAAAGAAAAAGGCGAAGGACGTTTACAGGCACAATTCACTTCAACAGCAGGGCAGAATGGCACCGACGCTGCAAATGGGTTTGAAATTCAAACCGCCTATGCATTGGGTAACCGCAGTGCATTGCAATTGAATTTTTTCCATGCTTCAGAAAATGACGAAGAGTATGGCTCAGGTTCAGGAAATTATATTGAAGCTGCCGGCGGATATTTTAAACCGTTTGCAAAAAACCACATGGTGTTTGAAACTTATTCGGGACTTGGTTTTGGAAATGTAAACAATGCTTTTAAAAGCAATTATGGCAATTACGTAACAGAAGATGCAAAAACATCCATTACAAAATTCTTTGTACAACCCTCAATCGGCTTTACCTCCAGGTATTTTAACGCGGCGTTCTCTTCAAAATTCAGCTTTGTAAATCTTGGCTTAAAGCGTTCAACACTTTCAAAAGAAAATAATTTATACGACTACGACTACGTAGAATCATTACGTAAAGGCAAATCATATTTTTTCTGGGAACCGGGATTGATGCTACGGGGTGGCTTTGAACATGTTCAGGTTATAATACAGCTAACAGAAACCTTGCTAACTAAAGATGATGAGCCTATATCAAATACCAGCTTTTCACTTGGCCTTGCAATACCTTTTAATACAAATCCCAAATCTCATAAGCAATAAAATAAAATGTTATGAAAACAAAAAAAAATCATGCCGGTACATTTTTCATTGCAGTAGCTGTGCTAATCGCTAATACGGCGCATACACAACAGATAAATAATTCCGCTGCAACATGCTTTAATCAAATACAAAACATAACCACCGGCAACTATACTTACAAAGTTTTCCAGGCGCCTAATAAAATGTATGGTTATGATATCTTAAGTAATGGAAAATTTATATTTCACCAGGGCGCTTCACCAGCGCTGCCCAATGAATTTGTTATAGCCTTTTCAAAAAAATGGCAGGCGGAAAAAGCCGCTTTATACTCCATTAAAAAGCTAAGCGAAAACCGGTCAGCAGCTTTAACGCGGGAAGAATTAAAAAGGATAATGGCCGGGCAAAAACAACCTTAATAAATATTCAAAAAGGATTTTATGAAAAAGATTTACATAATACTGTCAGTGTTTACAATTGCTTATGCAAACAATGCTATACAGGCACAAAATTTTCATGTGCTGGATATTAATAATTCAAAAGATGCTCACCCATCAAATTATAGCATCTATGATTATATAACACCAGACTTTCTGTTTGGAAAATATCAATATGCGGTTTTAAACAATATTGCCTATTTCGCTGCCAGCGACGGTATTCATGGCATTGAACTATGGCGAAGTGATGGCACAAAAGAAGGCACATTCATGATAGAAGAAATAAGCACGGGCTCATCATTATCTACCATAAACAGGATAACCACATCCGGAAACAAAATATATTTTACTGTAGATAATGGGGGCGGACCCGAATTATATGTTAGCGACGGAACAGGGCAAGGCACATCTATACTAAAAATATTTCCCGATTTCCCGTCTGTTCCTTCGTATTTAACTGACGTAAATGGCGCTTTATATTTTTATTCCGGAAGCACTAATCAAATATGGAAAAGCGATGGCACTATTTCAGGAACTACAATGGTATGTGATCTTTATTCAGAAATTGGAGGTTATAGCCCAACTCTATTGACCAATGCAAACGGCCGTCTATTTTTTGTGGCGCAAAGCTTTTTTGACGGCAACGAAATTTACACAACTGATGGCGTCCCCGGCAGCACACGCATGGTAAAAAATAAAAACCCGTATGCTGGAAGCGAGCCAACACAATTAACCCCGGTAAACGGGCTACTTTGTTTTGCGGCAGATGATGGCTCAGGCCAACGCCAATTATGGGTATCTGACGGCACAGACGCAGGAACATATAAAGCAAACAATCCAAACAATATTATTGTTGACAACTGGTATGGCATCACTTTTACTGTAACAAATGAAACAGTTTATTTTTCGGGAAACATAAACGATAATGACGGAAGCCATTTTTGCGCTTACAATACTTCTGATGCTGCAAATACGGTTAATATAATAAAAAATATAAACCCCGGTTTTTACAGCAATAATCTTTACAACATTACCAATGTAGGCGGAACTTTATTTTTTACCGTGTTTAATGGTAAAGACCAGGTGCTGTGGAAATCAGACGGAACAGAGGCAGGCACAATGCAGGTAAGAAATATTAACCCCGGCGGAAGAAATATTTATTTATATAAAGATTTTGCGGATGCCAACGGCATACTTCTTTTTTCATTTTATGATGATGCGCATGGTTATGAAATCTGGAAAAGCAATGGAACAGAAGCCGGAACAATAATGATAAAAGACATTAGCGCCGGCGCTTCAGGCTCACGCGCAGACAACATCACTTATATTGGAAATAACGTGAGCCTTTTTGAAGCAACAGATGGCAAAAATGGTTTGGAACTATGGCGAACAGACGGCACGCCAGATGGTACATTCATGGTAAAAAACATCAACAAATCAGTAAGCAGTTCTTCTTTTCCATCAGCGCTTACACAAAATGCAGACAGCAGTAAATTATTGCTTGTTGCTAATGATCTTAAATATGGTCAGGAGCTTCGTATAACAGACGGCTCGCAAGAAGGAACGTATCTTGTAAAAGATTTACTTAAAGGTTCATTTGGCTCTTCGCCGGACCGTATTGTTAACCTGAATAATGAAACCTATTTTTTAGCAAATATTATTGACACTTCTAATCACACTACTTCTGATGTATCAGTTATTACCAAACTTTGCAAAACAAAAGGTACGCCCGCAACAACAAAAATCTTATCACTTCCTTCTCTCGAATCAATAATAAATGAAAACGCCCTTACAGAAGTTTATTGGATGGGTGCTTCGTCAGACCTTTTGTATTTATATATCATAAATCACGCTATTAACGAAGCAGAGCTTTGGCGCAGCGATGGAACAGAAGCAGGGACTTTTCCGCTTAAACAAAATATGTACACTTACTATGTTGTTAATTTAAAAACCGTTGGTGATAAACTATTTTTTACAGATTATGATTTTACTTATGGATATGAATTGTTTGTAACTAATGGTACAATTGCCGGCACAGGAATAGTAAGGGATATTGCCCCTGGCGCCAATGGTTCTAATCCTTCCAACTTCAGTTCATTTAATGGAAAACTTTATTTTACCGCGGATATAGGTTATGGCCCGTTTGCGTGTTCATCCAACGGCACCCTGGCAGGAACCAACCCGGTTAAAGCTCTTATTATCGCCACCAGCCCGTTTGTTGAAGCCAATGACAAATTATTTTTTACAGGTTCAAGAACAGTTGGCAAAGGCACAGAATTATATGCCATTGATAAAATTAATAACATAGCATACCTGGTAAAAGATATATATCGCGGCCCGGCTTCATCCAGCATATTTAATCTTGCGGGAGGCGACAGTTTAATATATTTTACGGCTGATGATGGAATACATGGGCCCCAGCTTTGGAAATCTGATGGCACAAAAGAAAGTACAAAAATATTATTAACAATACCCGACTTAAGCAGTGCTTTCATTGCTGACTTTACAACAGTGCATAATAAACTTTTCTTTACACTAAATGGCGGCTTATGGCAGAGCGATGGCACTAACGCCGGCACCCATATCATAGATGATGTAAATCTCTTAAACGTAACAAGCTTAAGTAATCTAACGGCTTTCAATAGTAAACTTGCTTTTACAGCTTTTGAACCTTCTACCGGTTATGAATTATATGTTGGTGATGCAGAAGAGAAATTTGTACCGGCTGCATCTAATGCTGAAAGCATTCTAAAAAATACAAAGGATTTAAATACATTTAATGTTTACCCTAACCCTGCTAAAGATGTAATTAATGTGCACACAAATAACACAGCAATTATCTCATTAATGGATCAGCAGGGAAGAACAATATTTACAAAACCTGTTGATAAAATTGGTGTTATTGATGTAAGCAAACTGCCTGCCGGTATATTTTATATAAAAAACAACACAACAGGAGAAACGCAAAAAGTAGTTGTGGCAAGATGATAATAACGCGTGCTGCTTAGGCGATTTTAAATAATAACATCGGCAATTCCGTCATCGGGATTTCTAATTTCAATCTTCTTGATATGCTTATACGATTTCATATTTTTTTATAACAGACTATTATTAATATTTAAATTAAATAAAATGAAACAAGATTATTTCATCGAATTAAAAAACGCTTGTAAGCAAAGGGAGCAATCGACAGACGAGGAAAATCTTAAAATTGGAAGTACTGTTTGGATAACAGGAATTCCAGAAAGTTCATTATCCGGCACTGTAGCTTTGAGATTTGGAACAAACCAAATTTTGATAATTGCTGAAAAAGATATTCTTGAAGTTGACAAGGCAGATAGATTGTATTTTGTAAAAATCAGGGTGGGAGCCAACCTAATTAGCAAAATTGAAATTATAAGCGAAGTTCGGCCAACAATCAAATGTACTTGTCACGATAATAAAGAGCCTTCGCCGCATCCCCCATCTGTTGCCAAGCGAATAGGAGCATTCAATCCAAATAACCCATGTGAGCCGGATTGTTGGGTTGAGTGGAATTGTATGCCTTGGACTGACAGCAACGGCTTTGTAAGAATTGTTTGTTTCCCATATCCGGTTTGTAAAACATGTCCATGGGCCTAAGTCGCACACCGCAGCACAAATGTACCTTGTTGCATTGCTGCATCAGATTGGCGCTGCAAACGCCGGCTGCACTTTATTGGCAAGAGGGATCTTTACATAAAAAGAAGTGCCTTCGCCCGTAGCCGTAGTAAACCAAATATGCCCGCCGGCCTTTTCTACAATGGCTTTGCATATTGCAAGGCCCAGGCCTGTGCCTGATGATTTTGTCGTAAAATTTGGATTAAATATTTTGGAGCGCATATCCTCGCTGATACCATTGCCAAAATCTGTTATGGCTACAATCACATCGCTTTGCTGCATGTATTGTTTTATTTGTATATGGGCACCTTCGTTTTCGCCATAAGCT
>JAEWBD010000398.1 GCA_023391315.1 Bacteroidota bacterium
TGCAGACAGGATCTGTTTAATGGATAAAGGCAAAATAATTCAAACGGGCACACCGGCTGAATTGCTGTTTAAACCTGCTGATAATTTTGTAAAAACTTTTTTCGATGAACAAAGATTGCAACTGGAATATAAATCTGTAACACTGCAAATGCTCTGGCCATTTTTGGAGGATAACAATGCCACATCGCCATCATTAAAAGAAATTCCGTCGCAGTCAAATGTATGGCGGGTACTGGAATATTTAAATACAGATAATAAAGACGGCATTCGTGCAAAAGATAATGGCGCAGTTAAGCAAATAAATTATGCTTCGCTCCTGCATGCTTTCAATCAATATAAAAAATACAATTGATGGAACAGCAACAAAGCCTTTGGAACTTCATTGTACAACAGCGGGATAAACTGCTCGATCAAACTATTGCGCATATTGGGCTTACATTTATCTCATTACTTATTGCCGTTGCCATTGGTTTGCCGCTGGGCATTTTTATTGCCAGGAGAAGAAAAGCGGCAGGCATTGTTTTAAACATTGCAGGTATTTTGCAAACTATTCCAAGCATTGCATTACTCGGTTTTATGATCCCGCTATTGGGCATTGGCCCTTTGCCTGCTATTACGGCTTTGTTTTTATATGCATTGCTCCCGATAATCAGAAATACTTACACGGGCATTAAAGAAACAGATGCCAGCGTGCTGGAAGCTGCAACGGCTATGGGTTTGAGCAAATGGCAGGTATTAACCAAAGTAGAACTGCCGCTTGCATTTCCGGTTATACTTGCCGGCATAAGAACGGCCACTGTTATTAATGTAGGTGTGGCCACATTAGCGGCATACATTGCTGCCGGTGGCCTTGGCGAATTTATATTTGGCGGCATTTCGCTTAATAATACCAATATGATTTTGGCAGGCGCTATTCCTGCTGCACTGCTTGCTATCCTGTTTGATTTTTTATTATCACGCATTCAAAAAATCAACTTAAAAAAATTAAGGCTGGCTGTTTGGATAATGCCCGCTGTCGTTTTATTGTTATCCTCATTCTATGCCATTCCTTCATTTGAAAAAAATAAACTGCTGGCAGGGTTTACACCGGAATTTATGGGACGGCAGGATGGATACCTTGGCTTAAAATCCGTTTATAAACTCAACATTAAAAATGTAGTGATCAGCGATGCTGTAATGTATAAAGCGGCTTATGAAAAAAAGCTGGATATAATAAGTGGCTATAGTACAGATGGCAGGCTAAAGGCTTTTGATCTTGTTGTACTGGATGATGACAGGCATATCTTCCCGCCATATTATGCAGCGCCCGTTATTCGCGCAGATGTGCTGAAAAAATACCCGCAGCTCGAAAAGGTATTAAATATGCTTTCGGGAAAAATAAATGATTCCATAATGACAGCATTGAATTATGAAGTGGATTATTTAAAACAATCTCCCGAAAAAGTGGCAAGGAATTTTCTGCTTAAAACCAATTTGTATAAGCCGCCGCAAAATGGCAGTAAAGGAACGATACGCTTAGGTTCAAAAATTTTTGGTGAGCAATACATTCTCATCAGTATGTATGCAATGCTTATCAGGGGTTATACCGATTTAAATGTTGAAACAAAAACAGGTTTGGGCGGCACAAAAATTTGCTTTGATGCATTAACCAATAATCAAATTGATATGTATCCTGAATATACGGGAACGGGATTGCTGGCTATTTTAAATGCGTCAGCCAATACATTGGATAAATTAAAACAAAATAAAGACAGCGTTTATAATTATGTGGCTGGCCAGTTCAAACAAAAATATAATTTAACATGGTTAAAGCCGATAGGTTTTAATAATGCTTATGCTTTAATGATGAGAAGAAAACAAAGTAATGAACTGAATGTGCATTCAATAAGTGCACTAACGAATTATATAGATAAGCAGAAATAATTTTAGTGAAAGGAGAATCGTGAAAGATGCAAACACCAACTTGCATTCACGGTTCACGCTTTGACGATTCACGATAAAAAATTGATCAATGAATTTACAAGAACGTTTTAAACAGGTACGCCAACATTCAATTGACATTTGCTCCAATCTTCAAACGGAAGATTATGTGGTGCAGCCGGTGGTAGATGTAAGCCCGCCTAAATGGCATCTCGGCCATACTACCTGGTTTTGGGAAGAGTTTGTGTTAAAGCCGAATGATGAAAATTATGAGCAGTTCAATTCTAACTATAATTATGTTTTTAACAGTTATTACGAATCAGCAGGCACGAGGGTTATAAGAACAGACCGCGGTAATTTAAGCAGGCCGTCTGTTGAAGAAATTTATCAATACCGCAAACATGTAGATAAAGCCATGCTGCATTTCTTAAAAAACAATTTGAGCAAAGCATTACAGGATTTAATTGTGCTTGGCCTCAATCACGAAGAGCAGCACCAGGAGCTGTTGGCAACCGATATCAAATATATTTTAGGCAATAACCCGCTCTTTCCTCCTTTATACCATGAAGAGAAACTATTATCAGCGCCAACAAAAAACACATGGATAAAGATTGACGAAGGTGTATATGAAATAGGTTTTGAAGGAGAAGGTTTTTGTTTTGATAACGAACTAAACCGTCATAACGTTTATTTAAATGATTATTCCATTTGCAGTGAGCTTGTAACCAATAAAGAATACCTTGAATTTATAAACGCCGGCGGTTATAAAAACTTTGTTTACTGGCACATGGAGGGATGGGAATGGGTAAAAGCCAATGGAATTAACGCGCCCATGTACTGGCATTTTATTGATGGCGAATGGATGAATTATACTTTACACGGTTTATTGCCCGTTGATGAGCCTGAACCGGTTTGCCACATTAGTTTTTATGAAGCGTATGCTTATGCATCATGGAAGGGTTTGCGTTTGCCAACAGAAGCTGAATGGGAAATAGCTGCTACAAAATTTAACTGGGGCAAACGTTGGGAATGGACGGAAAGCGCTTATCTTCCTTACCCCGGGTTTTCAAAAGCACCGGGTGCTATTGGTGAATACAATGGCAAGTTTATGGTGAGCCAGAAAGTATTGCGCGGTGCAAGCGACGTAACTCCGCCAAATCATAGCCGCATTACATACCGGAATTTTTTTCATCCGCCGTTAAGATGGCAATATACAGGCATAAGATTAGCTAAATAAATTAAGCTGCGGGCTTTGAGGTTAACCAACACAAAGCCCGCAGCAAAAATTTTAAATTATCAATCATTTATTATGGAGTTGGCAACAATAACACATCAGAAAACGAAATTTTATAAAGATGTTTTGAAAGGGTTGCGATCGTTTCCCAAACGCCTTGATTCAAAATATTTTTATGATGCAACCGGCGATAAATTATTTCAGCAGATAATGAATTGCGATGAATATTATCTCACCAATTGCGAAATGGAAATACTGCAACAACAATCAGATAATATTATTTCATCTATAAAAAATATGGAAAAGGATTTCGATGTGATTGAATTAGGTGCTGGCGATTGCAGCAAATCCATACATCTTCTGAAAAAGATTTTCGAGCTTGACAACAGTTTTACTTTTTTTCCAATTGATATTTCAAAACATGTTATTGAACTTATTGAAAAAGAGCTTCCCAAACAAATTAAAGCATTAAACATTCACGGGCTTAACGGCGAATACATAGACATGCTTAAACAATCAGGCGCCATTTCATCAAGAAGAAAATTAGCACTGTTTATGGGCAGTAATATCGGCAACATGAATAACGAGGAATCAGTTGCATTTTTAAAAGAAGTGAGAAACTGTTTGAAAAAAGATGATTACCTGCTGATTGGTTTTGACCTGAAGAAAGATCCTTCAATTATTCTGAATGCCTATAATGATAAAGAAGGTATAACACGTGAGTTTAACCTTAATCTTTTACGAAGAATAAACAGGGAATTGAATGCGGATTTTGTTATTGAAAAGTTTACGCATTTTCCTGTGTATAATCCCGAAAGCGGTGAATGCAAAAGTTATCTTGTAAGCAATTGCAAACAACGCGTTTTTATTGGCGATACCGAATTTATAGACTTTGATGCTTATGAAACCATTCACACAGAAATCTCCATAAAATACTCCATAAAACAAACCAATGAAATGGCGGCGAAAAGCGGCTTTAAACCGGTTGAATATTTTTACGATTCAAAACAATGGTTTGCCGATGTATTGTGGAAATGCATATAGAAGCAGCTATAAAGCCTGCCGCATGGCCTGCTGAATATCTTCAATGATATCCCTTGCATCTTCAATTCCAACAGACAACCTCAACAGGTTATCTTTTATACCAATCGCATATCTTTCTTCTTTGGAAAGATAACGATGCGAGGTAACAGCCGGTGAACATATTAAGCTTTCTACTCCACCAAGGCTTAAGGCCGGATTGATTAAGCTAAGTTTCTGCTGGAATGCAGTTATGCCATCAAAACCTGTCTTTAATTCGAATGACAGCATGCCGCCAAAACCACTCATTTGCTTTACCGCCATATTATATTGCGGATGCGAAAATAAACCAGGATAATACACATGCTGTACGTTGGCATTCGCGTTCAAATATTCTGCTATGGCCAGGGCATTCTCATTTTGTTTCTTAACCCTTAATGAAAGCGTTTTCAAACTTCTTTCTGCCATATAACATTCATAAGGCGTTAATGAGCCGCCATACATTTTGGCGGTATTAAAAAGCACGTCTTTGTTTTCATGGCTGTTAGATACCAATGCGCCATAAGGGAGATCGTTATGACCACCCAGGTATTTTGTTCCGCTATGCACGGAAATATCAAAGCCATGCAAGAGCGGCAACTGATTTATGGGAGATGCAAATGTGTTATCTATAATAGTAAGAATATTATTGGCTTTGGCAATAGCGGCAATTTCTTCAAGCGGAAGTATATTCAATAAAGGATTGGAAGGCGTTTCAATATAAATGATGCGGGTGTTTTTGCGGATAAGGTTTTTAAACGCCTGTGCATCGCCTGCAAAACTGCATGCAATTCCGCGTTTTGGCAATTCATCATTGGCAAACTTCAGCGTGCCGCCATACAAATCTTTGGAGAAGATGATGTGGTCTTCACAATTCAAAAAACTAAGAATAGCCGTACTGATGGCAGCCATGCCGGAACTAAAAACCATGCCCCATGCCCCCCGCTCCAGGTTGCAGATGATCTGACCCAGCCTTTGCTGGTTATAGGTAGAATAAAAACCGGGATATTGTAATGTTTTGCGGTCTATATATTCGTAAGCAACTGCCGGCTGAATACCCGAAGTAACTGCGCCATTATATAATTCATCAGTAAGCGGATGAACACAATCTGTATCAAAATTTCTCATGCCTAAAGCTACTCAGGAATTCGTAAAGCAGAACAATAATTATGCAGCTCAGCTATATACATGCTCGTGTGTAAATAAATAAGGCACATAAAAAACAATAAAAGCGCCTAATATTAAAACTGTTCCGGCCAGCAGTTCATCAAACTGTTTTACAACAATGGCATCGCCTGAATGCGGTGCATGTAATGAATAATAAACAGCAATTCCGGTAAGTGCAATAAACACTATTCTGAATATAATGCTTCCGCCTTTTATATAGTGATTGAAAAAATAAAACAGCACACCGCTTATGGTTACCACCAATACAGAAATAATAATGATAGAGGATACATTAATAAGCGCCGAAGGATTGTACTCAGTTATGGCGCGGTAAGCAAAATTGAAGATAAGGTTGGCAAACGTTGCAAAGATGCCGGCAAACAATCCCGATAATACTGATTTGGAGAATTCCGTTTGCTCATAATCGTAATTCATACTAAAATGTTTTAGTTTTTATAAATATTAAATGTCTTCTTTTGAGAATTTTGACTGCATGAAATACTTCCCTTTAATCAAAAACTTTTTCGTTCTTCTCTTTACAGAAATGGAGACCTGGTAATCATTCTCCTGTTTGTAATGATTGCTGTAAGCCTGCACTATATCGTTTGAAGTAATAACACCTTTTACTTTTTTGTTATTGCCTTCTATTACCGCAACACATTGCATATCGTAATTAGCCATTACTTCAGAAACCGCGGCCAGGCTTTGCCGTTCCTGCACAACCGGCAGCTTTTCTGAAATCAGGGTTTGAATGGAGTTTAAAGCAATGCTGTCATCGGCAGTAAATACCTTGCCGGTTTCCACATAGCCAATAAAGTTTTCTTTTTTATCAGTTATAATAAGAAAGCTGTCCTGAAAAGTATTGATATTATCCAGCAGCCACTGTTTAATATCGCCTATTTTGTTATCAATGCAAATAAGCACCGGCGCATCATCCATTACAGTTAATGCATTAATGGTTTGCAAAACGTCAGGCCTGTAAACATCGGGTGTGCGTATGCCGCGCCTTTGAATTTTTTCAGTCATTATACTTCCTTTCATCAGGAAGAAAGAAACAGAATAAGCGGCTGTGCATGCGCCAATCAATGGCAGCAATGCATGTGGCTGCGCCGTGGTTTCCATCAAAAAAACAATAGACGTAAGTATAGCCCTTGATGCACCGGCAAACATGGCAGCCATGCCTATAAGTGCCGCCGTGGCAATATTTATTTCACTGCCGGGAAACACCTGTAATACCAATACGCCGATTAATGCCCCCGTTGCACCGCCAATGGTAAATAAGGGCGCCAGCGTTCCGCCCGAAGTGCCGCTGCTTAAAGCAACAGCCCACGAAATATACTTCAAAAAGCATAATATAAACAGCATGCTTAAAGGCAGCGAGCCGGTAAGCAGGTTTGTAATGTTTGAATAACCCACACCTAAAGTGGATGGTGCAAAATAACCGGTAATGCCCACTACAACTGCGCCAATAGCCGGCCACCACATCCAGTGTACGGGAATCTTTTCAAAATAATCTTCCAGCAGGTAAACCGATTTTGAAATGATGGCGGCAATAACACCTATTGCCAAACCCATAGCAACGTACGTAACCAATGCGATGCCTGAAGCTACCGGTATATCCGGCATTGCAAAAACCGGCGTGTTTCCAAAGCATACCAGGTGCACAGCCGCGCCGGTGGCGCAGGACAAAGCAACAGGTATTACAGATTTTGGGGAAAATTCAAACAACAATAATTCTATGGCCAGCAAGGTAGCAGCCAGTGGGCTTCCGAAAATGGCAGCCATACCTGCACAGGCGCCGGCCGCCAGCATGATTTTTCTTTCGCTTGATGATATGCGCATGATCTGCCCGCTCACCGAACCAAATGCGCCACCTGTGGCTATAATGGGGCCTTCCGCGCCAAACGGGCCGCCTGTTCCAATAGAGATTGCTGCTGATATGGGTTTTAAAAAAGTAAGTTTTACCGGTATCTTGCTTTCACCGGTTATAATCTTTTCCATAGCCTCCGGTATGCCGTGGCCACGTATGGCAGAAGACCCGAACCTCGCCATAATGCCCACAATAACACTTCCGGCAATGGGTACCAGTATTACCATCCAGCCTAATGTATTATGCAGCGGTGTTGAAGGCTCAAAAGAGAACTTCCCGTAAAAAGATATGTTGGTAATAAAATCTATCAGCATTACGAGGCCTTTGGCTATAAAGCCGATGACCAATGCATTTAAAATAGCCTGGAGGCTCAGTAAAAATACCCTTCCGGTAACAGGTTGCTCACTTTCAGGTATAGTCTCCGGCTTAAAGTTTTCATCCAATGTGGGTGATACCGGAATACTATTCGCTCGAATCATTTTATAAATTAAAGGGTGCAAAAGTATATCATAAAATATATTTTTAGAAGCGATTTGCTAAATTTTATGACAATTTAAATATCTTAAGCAATGTTTTTAATTGCTTAGCCGGCTTAAAAATTTTATTTATTATTGAGCCATGAATGGCAGGAATAATAATGATTGCAACCCCGAAATCTGCTTTCTGTGCAAACATTGCTTAAAAGAATGGGTACCCTCCATAGAACAGTTTAAAACAACGGTGCGGCTTAAAAAAGGCGAGCAATTGTTTAAGGAAGGCGATGCCGTAAAAGGTATATTCTTTTTAAAACAGGGCAAATTAAAGGTGCATAAATCATGGGAAGAAGACAGGCAAATGGTCATACGTTTTGCAAAAACCGGGGATGTGATAGGCCATCGCGGTTTGGGCAGCGATACCATCTATCCTGTTTCTGCAACTGCGCTGGAGAATATAACCGCCTGTTTTATAGAGCGTAGTTTCTTTCTCCGTTCCATACAGGTAAACCCTGAATTTGCCCTGCAGTTAATGATGTTTTATTCTGATGAACTGCAGGATGCTGAAAAACGGATACGCGACCTTGCCCTGATGGATGTGCGGGGCCGCATTGCCGATACATTTTTAATGCTGCAAAATAAATTCGGCACAGATGAAGAAGGTTATATTGATGTAGTGCTCACCCGGCAGGATATAGCTTCTTTTGCGGGCACCATTTATGAAACATTTTTCAGGATAGCCAATGAATTTGCCAAACAAAAAATCATTCGTTATTCGGGCAAGAGAGTGAAAATACTTAAGCCCTCAAAACTTGAGGTATATTCAAAAATTTAGGATGAGTGCGTATTTGCAGCAATAATTTCTCTTAAGCCGTCTTCTAATCGTTTAAGGCTTTCGTTGGTTTCATAATCTTTCACACCATGTCTTACAGATCTTTGAATGACCATGCATAATAAATTATCTTCAGAAAAACAAAGCCAGGCAAAGCTTGAAGAAGTATTACTCTCAGCCTTCCCTTTTAATATGTTTAATATATCCAGATCATTGAATTCAGTTAAATAAACATATAGGTCTTGCTCACCATTATTTACATCTAAGCTTTCTTTTAATGTTGCTCTTATAAATGCACATCCATTAGCTTTAGCATTAAGTCGTTCAATATTTTTATCATTTCTCGCCCCAAACCAAATCGCGTCTATATCAGAACCTACAACTATTTCTCCATTTTCATATTTATCTTTTGAGAGATAATCAGAAATTTCAAACAACATTTTTACAATATCTTTCTTTGGGCTATATTTCTTTAAATAAGTATGTACAAAGCCGCTTCCATAAGGTGTTTGTACTTCCATATAACCATCTGGCCCTTTAACATTTTTGCTTTTCAATGCTCGTCCAAAAAAATTCTTGATCAAACCTGCCGTCGTTTGTTCAGCGCGTTGCATAGTTTCTTCATAAATTTCTTTATTGTTTGCATTAAATTTTTTCAATCCATAGTTTAAAAAACTTAATACAACCCAAACATCCCTGAAATCGCATCTTTCAGTTTCAATCATAGATACCGCAGTAAATCCATTATTTATATAGCCCGTTTCTTTGTTCCTGATCGCAAAAACGGTTGCCCTTTTTATAAATTCAATTAAAGTATAAATATCTTCCTGGCTAAGTGAGTTGCGTATTTCGGTCCTTATACTTTCATCACCATTTATAAACTTTTTACACAAGTTTATTATAGTTAAGTCTAACTCATTTTTTACAGGATTTATTAAGCTTTGTTCGTCCTTCCAATTTCTATAGCTAAGGCCATGCAGAGGCGATTCTTTAAAATTTCCCGTTACTATTCTTTGTTTTTCTTTTTCATCTGCGGCAGCAATTTCACGTCCCAATATTGTAACTCGTGGCTGATTTCTATTTTTTCTATATAAGAAAATAATAATTCTTACTATAATAACAATTGCAGCAATAATGAGATATTTCATAAGCAAAAAGGGGTTGATTTTATTTGCAACATACATCTTAATTTGCCTAACCCGGGAAAATCAGCGTTGCAAATTTAAAAGACAACCATGCTTTACATCACATCATTCAAAAATTTAAAAGCTGTTGAAATTTTTTCGCCCGGAGAATACAGAGCCAACAGAAGTATTGTATTACTCTGTTCACTCCTTTGCTCTGTGCGAAAAAGCTGTTCATTGCAGAATTAACCGGCCAAGATACTGGCCCGATTCATCTTCCTCCAATACTTCCATTGTAAAGCCGCACTGCGAAGCGATTGATTGCATGGTTGACTGATCCACATACAACCATTTAAACCAATCGGAGATTTTGCCGCGATATTCATAGCGGTAATCGATCTCACCATAATAATGCAGAGGGCTTTCTTTTTCTACAAAAAGGTATTTTATATCTGATGAATCAAATAATATATGGCCGCCCGGTTTCAGTAATTGTTTGAGATGATGCAGTAATATTTGCAGTCCATCCAGTGTTCCGGCAAGCCCGATGCCGTTCATTAAAAAAAGCAAGGTATCAAACTGCTTTTCCTGCCAGGAAAAAATATCTGCCTGCACCACTTTCTTTATACCACGTTGCTTCATTACCCAAACCGCTCCTGCTGAAATATCCATTGCCATAACATGATGGTTTCTTTGCTGTAATATTAAACTATGACATCCCGCAGCAGCACCCACATCCAGTATATCACCCGTGCAGCCTTCCAGCGTCAGCAACTCCAGCTGCGACATTTCTTTCCCGCTCCTGAAATAAATATCTACAGGCATTGCTTCTTTCCTGCCATAGGTATTATGAATCCAAAGTTTATAGCGGTAATCACCTTGCTGGTAATCTTTCAATGCTTCGCCCAAAACATCCTGCATAATAAATGTTATTTTCAAATTCCGGTTACAAATTTCAGTACATAAATTGCTTTGAAATTGCCATGCAGAAATTTTATTTATCCTCTTTACTCGACAACGATTTTTACAAGTTCACCATGCAGTTTGCGGTGGTACGGTTATTTTCCCGGGCCAAGGCGAAATATCATTTCATCAACCGCGGAAAACATAGTTTCCCTTTTGGTTTTGCAGCAGCATTGCAGCAGTCGGTAAATGCTATGGACGATTTAAAGCTCACCAAAGAAGAGCGGCAGTTTCTTGCTGCCACATGCCCCTACCTTCCGCCTACTTATCTTGATTTTCTGGAAGGCTACCGCTATAACGCAAACGAAGTGCAGATACAGCAAAGCGGCGGTGAATTATCGGTCGCCGTGGAAGGATATTGGTACCGTACCATTTTATGGGAAGTGCCTTTGCTATGCATGATAAGTGAATTGTATTACAGGCTGAATAATATGCAGCGCATAAGCGATGAAGAAGTATATGCCGTTACAAAAGAAAAGATAGAACGCTACAATGCACTCGGAATAACCATTGCGGAATTCGGCACACGCCGCAGGCATTCGTATGATGTGCATAAAATAGTTATGCGTGCGCTGGAAGAAAATGGCGGCGCTTGTTTTGTGGGCACCAGCAATGTGCATTTTGCGCAGCTTTACAACACAAAACCCATTGGCACACATGCGCATGAATGGTTTATGTTTCATGCAGCAAAATATGGTTATAAAATGGCCAATTCAATGGCGTTGGAACATTGGACGGGAACCTATCGCGGCGATTTGGGTATTGCCTTATCCGATACATTCACCACAAAAGCTTTCTTTCAGCAATTCGATAAAAAGTTTGCCAAACTGTTTGATGGCATCCGCCATGACAGCGGAGACCCGATTGATTTTGCTGCAGCCACCATTGCCCATTATAAAAGCCTTGGCATCAACCCACTCTCAAAAACTATTATATTTTCTGATGCGTTGAATTTTGAAAAGGTAAAACGCATTGCGGCTTTTGCTAAAGATAAAATAGGCATATCGTTTGGCATTGGTACCAATTTTACAAACGATGTGGGCTTACCACCCATGAATATTGTAATGAAACTTACGGAAGCTTACCCCGAATGCGGGCCATGGACAAACGTGGTAAAGTTATCCGACGAAAAAGAAAAATACACCGGCGACGCCGGCAGCATTGCACTTGCCAAAACCATATTGCAGATTGAAGATTAAGAAAACCATTGCAGGCGGCGGGCTACATTCATAGTTTAAAAATTTTCTTACACCTTTGCACAGCAAACCGGAAACACAATGGCTAACGACAGAAAGGCAGCAGTAGGATTTATTTTTATTACCTTATTAATCGATACTATGAGCTGGGGGCTTATCATTCCCGTACTGCCCGAACTCATAGCTGAACTGAAACATATTTCCATCAACGAAGCAAGTGCTTACGGCGGCCTTTTATTATCTACTTATGCCATCATACAATTCATGTTTTCCCCGGTAATCGGCAATTTAAGCGACCGGTATGGCCGCAGGCCTGTGCTCCTATCCTCTTTATTGGGCTTTGGCATAGACTATATTATTCTTGCACTGGCGCCCACATTCGGCTGGCTGTTTCTTGGGCGTGTGATTGCCGGCATTACCGGCGCCAGCTTTACAACAGGCTCCGCTTACATTGCCGATGTAAGCACACCGGAAACAAGAGCAAAAAATTTTGGATTAATAGGCGCCGCCTTCGGGTTAGGTTTTATTATCGGCCCTGCATTAGGTGGTTTATTATCAGGCTGGGGCATCAGGGCGCCTTTCTTCGCGGCAGCAGGGTTATGTTTATTAAATACACTGTATGGCTATTTCGTATTACCCGAGTCATTAAGCAAAGAACATCGCCGCCCCTTTGACTGGAAAAAAGCCAACCCTTTTGGTTCTTTGCAGTTTTTGAGAAAAACGCCGGCTATCAGCGGGCTCGCTTTTGGTTTTTTTCTCATCTATATGGCCGCACAGTCTGTTCAGGGCAACTGGAGTTTTTTTACCATGTACCGTTTTAACTGGACGCCTGGTCTCGTAGGCGTTTCCCTTGCCGTAGTGGGCGTGCTGGTGGGCGCTGTACAGGTAGGCTTAACCCGCGTGCTGAACCCGAAAATCGGCGATGCCAAAAGCATTTATTTCGGGTTAACATTATATACCATCGGGTTGGTATTATTCGCCTTCGCCACCTCCACCTGGATGATGTTTGTCTTCCTCGTTCCTTATTGCCTTGGTGGCGTTGCCGGGCCTTCGCTGCAGGCAACACTGGCAGGGCATGTGCCACCTAACCAGCAGGGAGAATTACAGGGTGCTTTAACGGGCCTGATGAGCCTTACCACGGTGCTCGGGCCTTTGCTGATGAATAACCTGTTTACTTTCTTTACCAGCCCGAAAGCACCGTTCCTATTCCCCGGCGTGTCGTTTTTACTGGGCGCTGTGTTTATGCTGTTCAGCCTTATAATTATATGGTTTGTTTTAAGCAGGGAAAAAAGGCTGGCGGTAGAAAGGGTTAAACATTGATGTGGCAAGCAGGTTTCCGCTTCCGCGGGAAAGACGTGTATGAGCGTGATAAAAATTTACATTGAAGAGCAGGTATAGGTGTACACACTGGCACGTCATGCCCAATTCAATTGGGCATCTGCACTCAACATAATAGTTCAATTTCCAAACAACACAGTGCCTTAATACTTAAACAAAAGCCGCTTCCTTTCAGAAGCGGCTTTTTATAGCTAACGTGGAATCTTCAGCTTCCAGCCCGGTTGAATCAAATCCGGGTTTGAAATAACATCCTTATTCGCTTCATAAATCTTTTGCCAGCTTACGCCAAACTGCTTACCGATTTTGGTGAGGTTATCACCCGCCTGCACTTCATATTCTGTTGCTGCACCTTCAGCGGTTGTAATATTTAACACCAGGTCACCGGCGCGGTAATCAGGATCAATTTTATTATAGATATCCCACAGTTGTTTTTTTACCTCTTCTGAGGGCGCCTGCCCGTCTATGTACAGAACATTATCCTGTTCGCGTACCTGGAGGCCGGTTACGCCCGCTGTTTGAGCGGCTGTAACCAGTTCATTATATTTATCCTGTAGTGCCATGGTGTTGGTTTTATTCAATGGTTAATTTGTTGTCTATTTTCTTTGGCTTAATGGCATGCAGCTTCATCATTAAAGCCTGCAGATCAGCCCTTTTAATTTTCCCGGTAAGCGTTACAACACCGTCGTTGATGGTGGCCGTTACGCCGTTATAGCCGGAAACAATATCATTGACAGCCGTTTGCAGGGAATCATCCGGTGAAATTTGTACAGGCGCCTGCACTGGTGCCGGCGGTGTAACCTCAATGGTGTTCTTTACTTCTTTTACGCCTTTTACGTTCTTAACCGCTTCTTCAGCCGAAGCATCGCAGCCTTCCGTTTTACAGCTGCCGGTAAGTGTAACCACGCCATCAGTTACAGAGGCCGTGATGCCTGCAAAACCGGGGTCTTTATCGAGTTCAGTCCTTACGGATTTTTGAATGTCGGCATCTTTAGGGCTGCACGATACAAAAAGGATACAGAGCGCCGCAATACATGCAAGCCACCCGGAGTTAAAGTTTTTCATGGTGAAATGTTGAGATGAAAAAATAGCCATACCATTACTGGCAAAGCAATACGCTTTCAAGAATCGTTAAAAATCATGCCAAGAGGAGGGAAACGACTACATGGTAGAGTTTTAAGGAACATTGAAATGCCAGCGCATGCAATATTTACAGCAATGAATAAGGTAAAGCTTTAGTTATACATAATTTTTCTAATTTTAATTTAATGGCTACTAATCGCACTTTTCTTTCTCAGAAAAAGCTTTTTTATATTGGAATTGCTTTTGAATTTATCGCTGCATTAATGACTATCTTTTATGCTTGTCCAACTAATTCGCAATATCTTACTCTATATATGTTTTTTGGTATTGGTTTATTGTAAGCTCCCCTTATTTTAGTGCCGCAGGCATTTAGAGTTTTCTAAATTAATCATCTTTTTGTTTTTCAAATATTTTATCCACTAAACAGCTCTCTTCAATCTGCAAAGTATTTACGTTCGCTG
>JAEWBD010000428.1 GCA_023391315.1 Bacteroidota bacterium
CACCGCACCCATGTGCGCATCAAAAGCGCCAATGCCCACAATGACATTGCTTGATAAACCAAGGCGTTCAGCCCATTCTTTGGAAAGTGTGCCCGCACTTTCCGATGCCGTGTAAGCTTTATCAAAAAGCCTGGCTGTAAAGCCATCCAGTAATGGATCTAATGATTTGAAAAATTCATTTGGCGGGAAACCTCCAAATTCTTTGGCAAATAAAGCTTTATGGCCTGCGGCACAAATGCTTCTCTTCATTGAAGCCACATTGTTGCCGCCGGTTAAAAGAAATGGTATCCAGTCGCAATGTTCAGCCAGCGAATAAGCGGCTTTTCTTACCGTTTTGTCTTTACGCAAAACATGTAAAAGTTTTGCCCAGAACCATTCAGAAGAGTAGATGCCGCCTACGTATTGCAGGTAATTCACATCAAATTTCGCAGCATGTTCATTTATCTCAGCCGCTTCTTTTACGGCCGTATGATCTTTCCATAAAATGTACATGGCATTGGGGTTATTCTCAAACCCCGGCGTTAATGCCAGCGGCGTTCCTTCCTTATTTACCAAAACAGGAGAGGAGCCTGTTGTATCAACTGATATGGCTTTAATCTTGGGCGAAATCTCCGGGCCGGCCTGCTGCAGGCAGGCTTTAATGGTTGCTTCAAGGCCTTCAACATAATCAAGCGGGTGTTGCCGGAATTGATTGATGGAAGCATCGCAAAACAACTGTTTTTTCCAGCGGGGATAATAAAAAACGGCAGCAGCAACTTCTTCCCCGGTTGCAGCATCAACAATTATGGAGCGAACCGAATCTGTTCCATAATCAATGCCGATAACATAATTGGTATTCTTAATCATATCGCAAGAACTGCGTTAGGAAGGCAAGATAGGAAATGATTTTTAATTGTCGAAATTACAATTAAAGTGCGGAAATGGGGAATCGTGAAAACATAAAAGCTTGGAATGAATGATGTTCCTGCCAGATTATTTCTTTAACGCTTATGTTATAAAACGTGGATGCAGGTTTCTCCTGAAATTATTACGCTCCTGCATTCACGTTTCACGATTCACTAAAAAACATTCACAACCAGGCACTCATTATTTCACGCTCAGTTTATATTCCGTAATGCTGTGATAGGTTTGGCCAGGCTCTAAAATGGTAGAAGGAAAATCTGGTTTGTTTGGTGAATCAGGAAAATGTTGTGTTTCCATGCAAAGCGCAGTATTCACTAATAGCGGATTTCCATCATGATTTGTAAATTTTCCATCTAAAAAGTTGCCGGTATAAAACTGTAAACCGGGTTCTGTGGTATAAACTTCAAGCGTACGGCCGCTTACAGAATCGCTTAAGGTTGCCACCTTCTGTAAAGAAGAATCTTTCCTGTTCAGTACAAAATTATGGTCGTAGCCACCCGGTACTGCGCTAAAGTCCTGCCCGATTTTTTTAGCTGTTGTAAAATCAAACGGTGTTCCTTTCACCGCTTTTAGTTCACCGGTTGGGATTAATGTAGGATCAACCGGCGTATAGCGGTCGGCATCAATCTGCAGGTAGTGATCGAGAATTTTGTTTTTTACACTGCC
The DNA here is from genome assembly GCA_023391315.1 of Bacteroidota bacterium. Classification (GTDB taxonomy): domain Bacteria; phylum Bacteroidota; class Bacteroidia; order Chitinophagales; family Chitinophagaceae; genus Parafilimonas. The sequence continues at coordinate 1,570 of JAEWBD010000428.1, forward strand.
TGTTAAATTAAAATAGCTGTGATTGGTTAAGTTAACCGGTGTAGGCTTATCGGTTGTTGCCGTGTATTCAATCTTTAAGCCATCATCGTCGCTTAGCGTATAAACAACCGTAACATCAAGGTTGCCGGGATAACCTTCTTCACCGTCTTTGCTCAAATATTTTAAAGTAATGGAAGGTTGCGTGGAATCGGGAACCGTTGCATCCCAAACCACCTTATCAAAACCCTTTATACCACCATGCAGGCTGTTAGGGCCATTGTTGGCAGCAAGCTTATACGTTGTTCCATTTAAGGTAAAATGTGCCTTGCCAATGCGGTTGCCATAACGGCCAACCAATGCGCCGAAATAAGGCGGGTTCTGCCGGTAAGTGCTCAGGCTGTCGAAGCCAATAATAATACTGCTTTTATTGCCGTTCTTATCCGGCGAAATCCAGGAAGTAATGGTGCCGCCATAATTGCTGATTGTAACCACATCTCCTGCTTTGTTGGTAAGTGTGTACAGGTAAACTTGTTTACCGTCCACTTCACCCCAGTCTTTTTTTGTTGTGCCCATAGTTGCTGAAGTTTCATGTTGTGCTTCACTGCAGGATGCAAATGCAACCGTTGCTATTATTAAACCTGCATTAAACCATTTTGCCATGTTTATTTTTTTGAAATGATGAATAAAGATGTCTTACCCCGTTTCTGTTCACAAAACGACAAGCAGGCCTTCCTGAACAGCGACATTATTTATTTACAACGGGTTTTTATATTTCCTGAAAAGCCTCTATCTTTTTATTTGTTTTGCCCTTGGAGCCTCTCCGATTCTCCGGTTTCAAACCAATAACCAACAACCGGCGTCATCATCTTTTAGGTGCTTCCTATTGCGCCGCTAATTAAATGTATGCATTGCAATATGCTTCAACAATCTGTTTCAATCTTTAATGCAAACATCTCAATTATTTTGAGAACTTAATAAAGGTATGCTTGCTGCAATCAGGCCGTTCTGTTATTATCATTGCATTTTTATGTGAATTACCGTAAACGAATAAGGACGTAATGCCAGGTTCAATTGCCTGCCTGTTACCTCAGCTTCACTCACCTGCGGACTGATATTTTTTGGCGATTCAATTGAATTGACCATAGTAAGATCGTTGCTTTGAAGCATTGTTACGGTTGCTTTTGATGCAAGCTTCTTTTTGGTGTCAATATTTATTTGTTTTGATATTGACCGGGAAGATGTATTCACTATTTTCAATATCACTTCATTAGCGGCGCTTGTTACGGCAGAAGCGTATAAACTATCCTTTCCCTTAAGAGCTTCGTTAGTCGATGTAATGGCAACAATATTATCCCCTTTATTGTTGGCAAATAGTTTTTGTACATAATAATTGGTCGTGCCGAAAGAATGCAGGTTATCAAACCATATTAAATCGGGCGTCCATTGCCAGCCCTCCACGTGTGCAAACAAAGGCGCATAAGAAGCCATCCGTACAATGTCAGCATTGCGTTCGAGGCCGGTCATGAAAGCAGCTTCCGACAGCGCGCATAGCCAATTGTTTTTATTTAAAGGGCTAACGGTTGCCACACTTTGGGCTGCATATTCACCGGCAAAGATCTTTGGCCCGTTCCTGTCGTAATCATCATAACGGCTGGCATTGTTTTGAAACCATGAGGGTGAACTATAATAATGTTCATCCAATATATCCGCATTCAGTTTGCGTAGCGTATCGTTCAGGAAATGAAACCTTTCATCATCCGGAGAAGGGCCAACAC
>JAEWBD010000429.1 GCA_023391315.1 Bacteroidota bacterium
CTGTAATGCCATTGGGTTTTACAACAGTGCTGTCAACCAGCACCAGCTCTTTTTTACCGGGCGGAAGAAAATATATTTTTTCACCGCCTAAAGCGGCATCAGGTTTTGTGCGGCTCCAGTAATTGCGCCGGTAATAAGGATCTGTAATGTACATGCCGCCAGTTTTCCTGTTAACCCAAACATCATTCGGGCCATTTAAAATATGGCCATTATAATTGCTCGCCAGAACAGTAATTTTTTTATGCTTGTTAATTGCAACGAGTTCATTGTTTTCATCAGCGCAGCTTATTAAATTTCCTTTAGCATCAAAATACATCCCGTTAGAACGTTTTGCACCATGCATAAACAATGAAAGCTTTCCGTTAATATCATACTTCCATATGTTATTTTTTGGCTGATCGGTAAAATATATATCGCCGTTTTTATCGGTTGCCGGCCCTTCGGTAAAGGAGAAATTACTGTCAATTAAAATTAGTTCAGCGCCCGGCATTGTTACCTGTGCTTTTGCAGGGAAAGCAAAAGCAACCGGCAATAAAAGAAAGAATATGCTTTTTATCATAAAAATTAAAGTTTTGAAATTAGTAACTTCTTTTTGAAACCTGTTTATTACCTTGCTACGCTCTAAATATAAAAGATAATATGGCAAAAATTTCCGGCAATATCTTGATTATTGATGATGAACGTTCTATAAGAAAAACCTTAAATGAAATTCTTTCTTATGAAGGGTTTAAAATTGATGAGGCTGTTGATGGCGAAGAAGGTTTAAAGATGTTTACCGATAAAACGTATGATGTGGTGCTGTGTGATATTAAGATGCCTAAAATAGACGGCCTTGAATTTTTAGTGCAGGCCGCAGAGATAAACCCCGATATTCCTGTTATTATGATCAGCGGGCACGGCACGATTGAAACAGCAGTTGATGCTGTAAAAAAAGGCGCTTATGATTATGTTGCCAAACCGCCAGACCTTAACCGCTTACTCATAACTATACGCAATGCGCTCGATAAAAATTCACTGAGCAAAGAAGCCAAAGTGCTGCGCAAAAAAGTAAGCGGCGTGCAGGAAATGATAGGAGCTAGTGATGGCATAAAAAAGATAAAAGATACGGTTGAAAAAGTGGCCCCAACCGATGCCAGGGTTTTAATAACCGGCGAAAACGGTGTAGGTAAAGAACTCGTGGCAAGATGGCTGCATGCAAAAAGCAAACGTGCCGATCAAAACCTTATTGAAGTAAACTGCGCGGCTATTCCTTCAGAATTGATAGAAAGCGAATTATTTGGTCATGAAAAAGGTTCTTTTACATCGGCTATAAAACAGCGTATCGGCAAATTTGAACTGGCCAATGGCGGTACTTTATTTCTGGATGAAGTGGGTGATATGAGTTTGCCTGCGCAGGCTAAAGTATTGCGGGCATTGCAGGAAGGCAAAATTACACGTGTGGGCGGCGATAAAGAAATAAATGTGGATGTGCGTGTAATTGCCGCCACCAATAAAGACCTTTTGCGGGAAGTGGAAGACAAGAACTTCCGTATAGATTTTTAACATCGTTTAAATGTGATATTTATTAATGTGCGTTCTCTTAATGAACGCAAAGATGATATCCCGTTATTGATTGATAAATTTCTTGAAGACATTGCCACAGATTATGGCCAGGCAAGAAAAGAAATAGATGCCAAAGCTGTTGCAGCTTTACAGCGCCATAGCTGGACAGGTAATATACGCGAATTGCGCAACGTGGTGGAGAGGCTGGTTATATTATCAGGTAAAACCATTACGGAGAGCGATGTTACAAGCCACGTATTGATTTAATGAGTTCCGCATATTCAGTTAAATCATTGGTTAATTTATCCATGTTCTATTACCGGCTGGATACTTCACCATTGTTCGCGGCGTATGCCTGCTTTGGTACGAGATTCTTTTTGAAGATACTTTAGTAATTTAGTGCGGGTTCCGTACAGCTTATTATTAATCACTATAAACCTTAATTATCGCTATAAAATTTTTTAAAAAATATTTTTCATCTTACTGGATACGATCCGCTTTTTACACTATACTCCAACGTTTTTCGCTTACGCTTTTCGGGCTGATCAATTTCATGGTACTTGTACGTGTATTGTCGCACACCGAAATGGGAATATGGGCATTGTTCTTAACCGTTACCTCAGTTTTTGAGGCTTCCAAAAGCGGGTTATTAAAAAATGCACACGTACGTTATGTAAGCAGCAGTAGTATAGATTCAGAGAAGGTTGCCATTGCTTCTTCATCGTTTATTATTAACCTTATTGTAAGCATCATTTTTATAGCGTTTATAATGTTCGGTTCGGAGTGGCTTAGCGCTGAATTAAATGCAGACTTAGCGTTGTCGTCCATGCTGCAGTGGTTTATCCCGGGTGTTATATGTATGATATTTTTTTCGCACCTGGAGGCTGTGCAGCAATCTTACCTTGACTTCAAAGGTGTGTCTGTAAGCTACCTGGTCCGGCAGGTAAGTTTTTTTATTTTAATAGCGGGCAATCTGCTCCTTAAGGCAAAACTTTCTTTAAACCTGTTAGCGCTGTATCAATTTATAAGCATACTCATCGGCACAACAACTTTGTATATGTTTACGAGGAAATATTTGGTGCATAAATATGCGCCTAAAGCAGCGTGGATTAAAAAAATTTTAGGATATGGCGGTTATATTTTCGGGTCGGGTATTATGGGAAATATTTATTCCAACATAGATAAGGTGATGGCTGCAAAATTTATTTCAAGCAGCTCGGTATCGTTCTATAATACTGCTTCGCGCATAAATGGAATGGTTGATATTCCATCTTATGCCGCTGCAGAAATTCTTTTTCCCAAAACTGCACAGGCATCTGCACATGAGGGCAAAGACAGGGTGAAATATCTTTATGAAAGAATGGTATCCATTTTACTTTCTTTTACTATTCCGCTTGCCATTTTTGTTATCCTTTTTCCTAAACTGGTTATAACTATTATTGCAGGGCCTTCTTATTTAGATGCGGTCCCCATATTACAGTTATACATGCTTTCCAGCCTGTTCAGGCCAATGCAAAACCAGGCAGCCAATCTTTTAAACTCTATTGATAAACCAGCATTATGCTTTTGGATAAATACGCTGGGCTTGGTGGAAGGCCTGTTAATTAACTATGCCTGTTTTTATTATTTTGGTTTTTATGGAGCGGCCATAGGAACATTGATCACTTCTGTATTAGGCACCGTTTTCTGGTATTTTGTTATGCGGTATCATATAGGATTTGAAATCTCCGCTATTGTAAAGTATATCGCTGAATTTTATAAAACAGCTTATGCAGGTTTGATGAAAATATTGAATAGGAAAAAAAGCTGAAGAGGGCACATTTCTGCTTCATGCCATGTTATCTTTGCCTGCTCCGGCGGCGAAGATGAAGCAAAGTAGGGTGAAATGGCTGCCCGTTTAAGGTGAGTGATCAGAAAAAATATACCATTTACCATTGGCTTTTTTCATTATTGTTGAAAACCGCCCGTCTAACTTTTTACCATCGTTAAAATTTACATGGAAAAACCCGTAACGTAATAAACATCATCGGCTTCCTTTTCAATTAAATCATGTTCCAAAACAAGCTTTCCCATTTTTTCTTTCGGCCGGAAATATTTATGCTTATTTAAATTGTAAGGTTCGTTTTCTATTTTTATTATTGATGATTTCAATGGAACCAACGCTGTTGTTTATTGCAATGAATAAGGAAGATTGCGATAAATACGAATTACCATGGTATACCTCCTGCTTTCTTATACCGCCGTTTTTAAGGTGAATAAAAATTATTTTATCATCCGGGTTAAGGCTAACAAAATTTTGAAATTTTTTCTTTAATTGAAATAATTCCAATGGCCCGCGGTTTTGCGAAGCGGCTATCCAATAACGATTATCAGCGCCTCTTAATTTTACTAATGCTTTTGCATTGCCGGGAATATAAATACCGGTCTGGAGTATTGACTGAGTTACAAAGCCTCCTTTTCCATCACCCAATAAAACAAGCCCGTTCATTGCATCATATCTTCCATTCATTACTTCGTTGCCGAAATCGTTGCCGCAAAGTATTACATCCATATTCCCATCGTCGTTTATATCATCTGCAACCATACCAAATACGGGTGCCATTTGTGCCAGCGCCGGTAAAGGATGCAATTTAAATTTACCGTTGCCCAGGTTTTCAATATAGGATGTTTGCAGGCAGTTAACCTGCAGGTGCAAAGCGTTTTTTAAAGCAGCAGGAGAGAGGATATCCTGAATATCTGCCGCACCAAATTCTTTATATGTCGGGAATTTTTTCTTTAATGATGGCAATTGGCTAACAAGATCGTCGCGGTTAAAAGCGGGATATTCTGCTTTATTTCCATGCTGATCTTTTAAATACATCGTTATAACCGGATCGGTGGTTCCATTGCCATCAAAATCGCTGGTATATACATTTAGCGGGTATTCTTTACTGGCTTTAAAGAATGAATTTTCGCCAAGATTACCGGCGATATAATCTATATCGCCATCGTTATCAAAATCTCCTGCTACGAGGCTGCTCCACCACCCCGTTTCTTTACTTATTCCTGTTTGGCCGGTAATGTCTTTCAACTTCCCATTTTCATTTTTAAAAAATTTCAACGGCATCCATTCTCCGGCCAGCAACAGGTCTGTCCATCCATCATTATCAAAATCTGTCCACAACGCATCACATACCAGGCCCATATTATTTAGTTGTGGCGCTACCTCGTTTGTTATATCCGTAAACTTTAAAGCACCGGGCTTTGAATCGTTTCTGTAAATAAATGAGTTTACGGGCAGCGGGTAACTGCCTGGCAAAACCCTGCCTCCAATAAATAAATCAAGATCGCCGTCACCATCTATGTCAACAGCCTTTATACAGCTTTTGCTGGTATAATTTATGGGCAAGGCAGCCGTGTCAATGGTAAAAATTCCTTTGCCGTCATTTACAAAAAACTGGTCCTGGTAATTTTTTGTTTGCGGCGGCGATTGGTTGCTGCCACTAACGCAATACAAATCGTTGTCGCCGTCATTATCCGCGTCAAAAAATAATACGCCCAGGTTTTCGGGCCTGCGCATACCGCTATTGAATGCCGTAGTCATATCTTTCATTTGAAATGTGCCATCGGCCCGCTGCAGAAAAATTTTTGCTTTATAATCCCCGGTGCCACCGATTAGAATATCGTCGAGGCTATCGTTGTTTACATCGGCCACAGCAAGCCCGGGCCCATAACTGGATAATTTATGCGGCAGCAGGGGTTCATCATTAAAATCAACATAATCCATCTCGTTGTGGTTATAAAATATCCTGGCTTTATTAGTTATATTAGTGAATAAAGCATTTGTATGGAAAGACGGTTGAATAGTTGTATCCGGCAATGCATTTTCTGCATCAACCCTTATTAGCTGATTTGTTTTAATATTATAAAGCACCTGTTTTTTAGTCGGCCATTTTACAACGATGGAATCAATTACGCTAACATTACCAAGACCAAAGAAAGCTTTGCTGTCAACAGTTGAAAGATAACCCCGATAAGGTGTGTTTTCATACGATTGCATTTTGCCCCGGTCGTAATAAATGCTGATGTATGCACCCAAGCCAAAAGTGTTAGTATGGCCACCACTGAAAGCAACCTGAAGATAGTTCCTGTTTATTTTATTCCTGGCATTGGTGGTGTTCTCATAAACAAAAGCTTTGTCGTTTATGTTGTTGATAACATAATCAAGATCGCCGTCATTATCAAGATCAACCGCAACAGCGCCACTTGAAAAAGAAGGCTTGCTAAAGCCCCATGCTTTTGTTACATCGTCAAATCTTAAATCGCCTTTGTTCCTGAAAGCATAATTGGGGATTTTTATCTGGGGTATTTGCCTGATGAGTTCCTTTTTCGACATAAGTTTGGAGGCATTATTCCTGAATACTGCAAAATCATGGTCGGTAACATCCCTTGGATAACCGTTTGTTATGATAAGGTCCCTGTAACCATCATTATCAAAATCCGCTAAAGATGCGTTCCAACTCCAATCTGTTTGCGCAACACCGGCACAAAAACTTATATCGGCAAAAACAGGTTCGGCAACAGAGTCATTATTTAATAAATGCGGCCCCATATTTAGCTGCAACGTGTTTCGTACATACTGCAGTTCGAAACCCAGGTTCATCATATTCTGAGAAACGAAATAATTAGATGTATTCATGTTTTTTTTCTTTCGGAAATTATCTTCAGGATTCATGTCAACTGAAATTATATCCGGTAAGCCATCATTATTTATATCAGCTATATCATTGCCCATTGCATTTTGAGAGGTGTGTTTAAAATACCGTTTCACTTTATCTGTGAATGTTCCGTTCTTATTATTGATCCATAAATGATCGCTGCCCAAAAAGTCATTCGTTACATACACATCCTTCCATCCATCGTTATTAATATCTGCAATGTTTATCCCCAATCCAAAGCCAGGTGCATTAATGCCTGCCTCTTTTGAAACATTGGTAAATACCGGATGTTTTAAAACAGGATTCCAATCGTTTCTGTACAGTTTGTCTATATCGCTGCTATCGATTTTTACAATATTTGAATTAAAAGCTGTGCTTTCTCTGTTTGCCAGCCTTGTTGTTACCAGGTACATATCAAGATCACCATCATTGTCATAATCAAAAAAGGCGGCCTGTACACTCCAGCTTGTATCTGCCAGGCCATATTCTTCTGCCATTTCGTTAAAAACCGGAACACCCCTGCTGTTTATACCCTGGTTAATATAGAAAAGGTTTTTTCTTTGCTGTGGTGCTGATTTGATTGTTGTACTCACGTAAATGTCTTCAAGCCCGTCGTTGTTGATATCAACTACGGAAGCCGCATTGCTCCATTCACCGGCTCCGCCAACTTTTGCTTCAGTTGTTACATCTTTAAATTTGAAATTGCCACGGTTAAGATATAGCCTGTTTGATGTAGTGCTCGCGGTAAAATAAAGATCAGGCAGTCCATCTTTGTTAAAATCACCAACGGCAACGCCGCCCCCATTGTACATAAATTCAAGGTCAAGCGGGTTGACGGAATCGTTTTCAGCCACTTTATTATTAAACTCAATGCCTGTGTATGAAGCAGGGCGTTGTACAAATAATGCAGGCTGATTGGTATTACAGCTAACCAGCAGCAACAAAAAAAAGAAAGCAATCAGTTTCATTATCATTTACGTGATTAATTAGCGACTATAAAGATTTACGAAGAATTAAAGTAAATGGATTTTTAATTTTCTCCTGCCTGTTTTCAAGAATAAGTTTTGCAGCCGTTTCACCCATTTTTGCATGATTTGTTGAAAGCATACTTATGCCATCAAGCAATATTTCCTTCAGCGGTGAGCAAAGCGTTTATAGCTTCTTTGTAAGTAACGCCCTTAACTATAATTGCATTTGCTTTTTTGGGTTGCACTTTGCCGATTAATGAGACGGCGCAATTAACAAGGATTAATAAGTACTTCATTTGTTACTGTTTATCTAAATATAAGTTTTTATTTTTTTAGTGTGTATGAATAATAAAAGATGGTGTCGTCTTTTTTAAGATGGTTATTAGATTGATGTTTTAACGATTAAACCAAACGTGCTCTATGAAAACTAAGAAACCCGCAAAAAGAATTGGTCAAACTATGTGAAATATAAAGTTAGTATCGTTTAGGTTTATTGGGGGTATCAGTTGAATTTGAATAATAAAAAAAGCTGTAAATCAATTAATTAGTTATAATCAATGATTTACAGCTCTATTTTCGTCGGGTGGACTGAACGCACCAAAAGTTTTTAACCAGCTATTTCTCAAATCATTGCAAGGATTAGCTTTCTTAGTTCACCCTTTTGTTCGCAACGAACCTGAATGATTTTATATAACTCAAAGATATTATTTGATTACAATATTGAGTAAATTTTGCTATTATAATTATAATTGTGCTTTCGGCGGGAAATTATGATGAAACAGCTCGTTTTCAGATGATTTACTACATGCTGTATCCTTCCCTGCAATACATTAATAGATTGGATCATGAAGTCTGATGCACCAGGAGAGTTAATACATAAATGTAAAGTAAAGCATGCGATATTGATTAGAACGGTTGTCGCAATTTCTCTCTTAAGTTGACGTGTTTACACAGCACGAGATGTTCAAAAGGCTTCCATCTTTGCATGGTCAATAAATTCAAACTATCGTTTATGAAGTTTACGAAATTTTTTTTCAAAGTGGATACACTTAAAGCAATATTGCTAATCGGAAATCACAATCGGCTATTGTTCCCTGGTGAGGGCAAGTAAGCCTGATGATGGACACGAAAACCGCATTAGGATACCTCGATAGTTTTTTAGACTAACAGTATCCGCTATTAAAAAGATGCTTGCAAAAGCTTCGACTATTCAATGAAATCAATACAGCAACTATTCCAATTACCAATAAAACACAATCAAATGAGAAAGATCATTGTCCAGGAGTTTATTACCCTTATGGTATCATGCAAGCACCAGGTGGGCCAGAGGAAGACACTTCAAGCGACTTTAAATATGGCGGCTGGGTAGCACCCTATTTTGCAGAAATTGATGATGAAGCAAATGAGTTTATGCAAAAATGGATGAAGTCGACAGATATTCTTTTAGGCCGGAAAACATTTGACATTTTTGCCTCTTACTGGCCAACACATGAAGAGACGTGGCCCGGCATCAATCAGGTTACCAAATACTGTGTTAGCAGGACACTCGAAAACTCCGACTGGAATAATTCCGTTTTCCTAAAAGATTCAGATGATATAAAAAAGCTAAAAGAAGGGGAAGGTGATGAAATAAAAGTTCATGGGAGCGGCGATCTTGCGCAGACACTCTTCGAGCATGATCTTGTTGATGAACTCTTTCTGATGATTTTTCCCATTACACTACCAACCGGCAAGCATTTGTTTGACAAAGGCACTATTCCGGCGGCATTCAAACTAATAGACAGTTTGATTACAAAAAACGGTGTCATATTCGTTCATTACAAGCGTTCCGGAGAAGTGAAAACAGGCACAGTTGGAGCTTAATCCCATAACTGTTGCAAAGGAAAAAATCTGATAGGCTGCAATATTACTGACAGATAAAATATGAGTGAAAAGACATTGCAATAGCATCGCTCCAATTCAAAAACTCATACAAATAACAATATGGCTAAGACAAAAGTTACTTCCGGACTCACTATTACTCTTGATGGATTCGGCGCAGGCCTCAATCAAGGTTTCGAAAAACCATTTGGCGACAATTTCGATTCAGACTTGCTCGACCGCTGGATGTTTGAAGAGCCCGAAAAACATAAACATAAAAAAGAAATAGACGCTATTCTTGATGCAGGTGCGTTTATTATGGGTAATAATATGTTTGGTCCTCAAGACAGGCGAGGCAAGCCGGAATGGAAAGGTTGGTGGGGTGACAATCCTCCATATCACGCTCCGGTTTTCGTACTCTCACATACAGCGCGGGAACCCATAGAAATGAAAGGCGGAACGACATTCTACTTTGTGACAGATGGCATTGAATCGGCGTTGAGTAAGGCGAAGGAAGCCGCAGGACATGGAAATGTAAAGATCATGGGCGGAGCCAATACGATTAATCAGTATTTGGCGGCGGGATCCATTGATGAATTATGGTTGCATATAGTTCCTGTGACTGTCGGCGCAGGAACCCGGCTTTTTGAAGGCCTACCTGATCTCAAACTTGAACCGGTAGAAATAAGCGGAACCAGTGTCGTGACGCATATCAGATACAATATTTTGAAATAAAATATCTATACAAAAAAGATTTACCAATACTAAAAGCATTGCACCACAGATTAAGGAAGTGAACTAATATTATCGGAAAATAATGCTTTTTCTTAACCATTGTTTGTCAACGAATTAATATTAGCAAGGTGTTTTTGTAAAGTTGAAGCAAAAGAAGTCCTAACACAAGATTTAAACATCTAACTTTCCCCCGAGTTTTCTGAATCCATTGATACTGGGCACGTCATATGCGACCTTTTTTAAGGTTTGTTAAACCCCATTGTATGCTACATTTTCCCGGGCAATATCTTGTGCCAGTATAACCAGGGTAATAGGTGTCTCTTTAACTGGTACATGCTCCACCTTTCCAAAGTTTTTTCGAGACAATTGATAACTCTTTGGAGTATCACTATATCACAAGTATTTACAACTGGGACGACGGCACTGAAGTATTAAGCTGGATTATTAACAGTTCTCTTTGCGACTCAGCTACAGCAAAAATGATTTTCTGACGTTCACAACCATCTTACTATACCAGATTCTCGACAAAAGAAGAAGCTAGTTTTGACGGTGATGTCTTTGAGCTAATAACAAAGATTATTGACAATTTCCGAACGGGATTTTACACCAATCAAAATATTGCGTATGACCCGACGGATGACCCGTCTGCGGACGAGACAGACTACAAAGACCCTAAAGCTAAATGGGACATTCCTGAATTTATGAAAGAGCGATCCACAGGAGTTGAAGTAGATTTTGACTAAGAACTGCAACTAATAAGGAGACTTGCCAAAGGGCGAGCCGACCTGCAAAAGTCAGTATCTGTAACCACCTTAATGCAAATGGCATTACGCATTGGTTTGCTAAGCGGCAATTTTTGCCTGGTGATACAACGGAAATATTAAGGACTTACTGTCGGCAGAGAAGCAACTATATACAGCAAAGCGTTGAAGTCAACCACAAAATAGAATATGGTTTTTAGAAATAACCTTATGCACTCCCAACATAATACCTGTTCTTAGATCAAAAGCCAATCATAAATTTGAAATCACTGGCGATGGCCCGGGTTTAAATCCATCACAAACTTAAACTACATATTGCGTTAGTCAGACTTGTAAAATGACACATGAAAATTCTGTGAGCAATACCAAACCACTGGCTGGAATACAAGACACATACAGTTTAAAGAAAGAGACTGCTACAATGCAATCTCTTTCAAAATGAGTACTTCTATAACTAATCTATTCCTAAACGAATAGCTCTTTCAACTGGTGAATGATCGCCATCAGAATTTGAAATAGATAATTCCCCCCTTAACAATAAAGGCGGTTGTGCCATAAATTTAGGAGTAATTCCCTTGTGAGGTTGGGCTGAATGAACCAAAAACGGATGACATAAATAAACTGTACCTGCTTCCCCGGTTGCATAGACATCTTTTCTTTTTGGTAACTCCTCTAACTTGCCCGCAAGTTCCATAAAAGAAAGACCCTTATTTCCTTCTTTAGACAATAGCTTTGCAACATCTATATGAGAACCTTCATAAATAGCCGTTGGCGCATCATTTTGACTGACATTGGAATATAAAACCAGCATCAATAGCGCTCGTCCTTTCGATTTAACATTAACACGCCATTCAAAAAAATTATTTGGCTCATTTCCGGGAAAACTCGCGTCTACATGTTTACCGATATCATTTGGCTGTTTACTGGATGGAAATCTTACAGGAAATGTTCCTACACTTTTGCATGGAATCCATTTGTCTTGACCAATTAACTGGTTAAAAGCAGAATGTAACTTTGGAGTGTTTACGGAATTGACAAAAGGTTCACCGGCATATATTCCCAAACGAATTACAGGTTCAATCCAGGTTGAAGGATTAAATCTATCACAAGGAAGATCATTCCAAAGAATATCTAAAACTGCATTAGAAATTTCTTTTGAAAAAGCATCGTCAATTCGAATAAAACCATTTTGAACGAATTGTAAGCTCCCCTTATTTTAGTGCCGCAGGCATTTAGAGTTTTCTAAATTAATCATCTTTTTGTTTTTCAAATATTTTATCCACTAAACAGCTCTCTTCAATCTGCAAAGTATTTACGTTCGCTG
>JAEWBD010000043.1 GCA_023391315.1 Bacteroidota bacterium
ATTCCGGGCCAGACCGGGAATCCGCATTACCAGGCGCTTTAAATATTACAGGAAGCGATTAGATAAAATTCATAGTATCAATTCAATAAAATGAATATAAAACGATTGCCTGCTTTTTTTCTTTCACTATTCATTTCAGCCATATCATTTGCACAAACAAAAACACCTGCTGTACAAACAGATGCAGGGTCAGTTTCAGGCATTGTTCAAAATGGTATCAATATTTTTAAAGGCATTCCTTTTGCAGCACCTCCTGTTGGTGAACTGAGATGGAAAGCCCCGCAACCGGTGCAGCCATGGACAGGCGTGAGAAACTGCGATACATTCAGTGCAAGCCCCATGCAGAGTTCGCCTGCGCCCTTCAGCATGTGGAGTGAAGAATTTTTAATAAGAAAAGAACCCATTAGTGAAGACTGTTTATACCTGAATGTATGGACAAGCTTCACCTCTGCCGATAAAAAATTACCGGTATTAGTCTGGATTTATGGCGGGGGCTTTGTAAGTGGCGGCAGCAATGTTCCCATTTATGATGGCGAAGCCATGGCAAAGGAAGGTATTGTGTTTGTAAGTATTAATTACCGCGTGGGCATATTCGGTTTTTTTGCGCACCCTGCGCTTACCAGGGAAGCGCTTTATCATGCTTCAGGCAATTACGGATTACTTGATCAGATTGCCGCATTAAAATGGGTACAACATAACATCGCCGCCGTCGGCGGCGATCCTGGTAACGTAACTATAGCAGGGCAATCAGCGGGCTCCATGAGTGTAAATGCATTGGTGGCTTCTCCTCTTGCAAAAGGCCTGTTCAATAAAGCCATTGCAGAAAGCGGCGCATCTTTCTTAAGAAATAATTCGGGTAATAATCTTCAGCAGACGGAAGAAGCCGGCGTAAAAACGGCAATAGCATTACACGCCAATTCAATTGAAGAATTAAGAAATTTGCCGGCATCCGAATTAATGAAAGCCCAATCGCAGCGCGGTGTTATTATTGATGGTTACGTATTGCCGCAATCAATTACTGCAATCTTTCAGGAAAATAAAGCCAACAATGTGGCTTTACTAACCGGATGGAATGAAAACGAAGGTTTATCGGGCACGATAAAAAATGCAGGTGATTATACCAACCAAATCCAGCAGCAATACGGTGATAATGCAAAAATACTTTTGCAATATTATCCGGCTGCCAATGATTCTATTGCTTCTTCATCGCAATACGATCTTTCAAGAGATATAATTTTTGGCGTGCAAAATTACACATGGGCCAATATAGCAAGCGGACAAGGCAATCATGTTTATGTATATCGCTTTACCCGCAAAGTGCCCGGCACGGGCCAATATGCAAAGTATGGTGCTTTCCATACGGGCGAAGTGCCTTATGCTTATAACAATTTAAAATTCGTTAACCGGCCATGGACAGGCATTGATCATAAACTTGCTGGCGTTATGTCTTCTTACTGGGCAAACTTTATTAAAACAGGCAATCCTAACGGCCAGGGTTTGCCTGAATGGAGGCCTTATAATAAAAATGAAAAAGCCATAATGATTTTAGGCGATACACAGCAATCGCAAACAATGCCGGATGCAAAGCGGCTGGATGTTTTATATTCCATAATGAATCCACAATAATCCATCATCCAAAAAATGATTGTATGCTACAAAGAAGAAAGTTTATTAAGCAAACAACTGCGGCTGCAACAGCAGGTTTAGTGCTGTCAAAAAATGCGAATGCGTTTTTCAGATTGAAAGATATACCGCCAACAGGCTTACAGCTTTTTACCTTTTTTGGAATAATAGATGAAGATGTGCCCGGCACTTTAAAACGTATTGCTGATACGGGTTATAAAGAAATAGAATCTGCCTTTGGCAAGAAAGGTGGTTATTACGGAATGAGCGCAAAAGGTTTTAAGTCATTGATTGAAAGTTTGGGCATGGCCTGGAGATCGCATCATGTACTGGGCGCACCATTTAAATTGCCACCGGGTGCAAAAATGCCCACAGATGCCAATGGACAGCCTTTAAAAATTCCGCCCATGAAAAACCTGAGAGATAATATGCAGGAACTGGTAGATGAAGTAGCTGCTGTCAGCCTCCCGTTTTTAGTTTGCGCCAACACGCCTATCAATACAATTGACGAAGTAAAAAGTTCAATAGAAGTATTGCAAAAAACGGGTGAAGCCTGTAAGAAGGCCGGCATTCAGTTTTGTTATCACAATCATGATGCAGAGTTTAAAATGATAGATGGCAAAATCCCTTATGAGATGATGCTGAATGAACTCGACAAAGACCAGGTAAAGTTTGAGCTTGACCTTGCATGGGCTATAAAAGGCGGCGTTAAACCGGTTGATTTATTCAATCATTATCCCGGCAGGTTTCCTTTATGGCATGTAAAAGACCTTGATGCCAGCCGCGAAAACATTATGCCTGTGGGTGAAGGCACAATAGATTTCAAACCCATATTTGCAGCCGCTTCCACAGCAGGCATGCAGCATTTTTTTGTTGAACATGATATGCCGAAAGATGCATTTGCAAGCATTAAATCAAGCATAGTGAATTTGAAGAAGATGCTGGCGTGATTTGATTCATTATATTTTAAACAAAGCGAGATATATAAAATCAGCCCGCTCTCATTAGCGCTAATCATTTTCGCTTATTTTCACAGTGCCTGATATAAAATTCTGTCACAGTTATGCAATCCATATTTCAAAACATATACAAACACCCGCTTTTACCTGAACCCGATTTGCAAAGCATTATGCATTTGCATAAACAGGTAAATTTTAATAAAGGTGATATTATTTTAAGATCTGGCTGTATTGCCAATGAATATTATTTGCTTGAAATGGGCCTGGTAAGGGCATTCGTTATTAATTATAATGAAGATGAAATTACTACGGGCTTTTTCACGGATGGTGAAATCATTATCTCCCCTCCTTCTTTATTTCAGCGCATCCCATCGCAGGAAACTTTGCAGGCAGTTACAGATTGCATAGCCTGGAAAATTGTATTTGATGACTTTCAGCAATTGTATCATAATCTTCCGGGCTTCAGGGAATGGGGCAGGCTTTGGTTTTCGCAACAGCTTTTTTCGCTCAAGCAAAGATCGCTGGATATGATTACCGAAACAGCTACCAACCGTTACCTGAAGCTTATAAAAGAAAAGCCGCAGGTCATCCAGAATGTACCGCTAAAACAAATCGCCACTTACCTCGGCGTTACCGATACTTCATTAAGCAGGATAAGAAAAGACATCGTAAAAACAACGGGCAATTAGGCAATGCAACCTGTCCTGTTACTTAAACTTTCGGCCAAAAAACATCCATACATTTCTTGCCAAATGGCAAGTTTGTTTATATGTTCACTATCCTACTTTTGATTTTAAATAAAGCTATATGGAAAACAAACAGATTAACCCTGCAGTATGGTTCGAGATTTATGTAAATGATATGGAAAGGGCCACCAAATTCTATGAAACCGTATTGAATGTTAAGCTTCAACCTATGTCTGACCCTGCGGATGAAGCTATGCAGATGAAATCATTTCCAAGCGCCGGTGAAAACTTTGGCGCAAGCGGCAGCCTTGTTAAAATGGAACGCATGAAAGGTGGCGGCAATGGCATTATTGTATATTTTGGCTGTGAAGATTGCGCTGTTGAAGAAAGCCGCGTTGAAGCTGCAGGCGGCAATGTTTACAAACCTAAAATGTCTATTGGCGAGTATGGATTTTGTTCCATTGTTGCCGATACCGAAGGCAATACAATCGGGCTGCATTCTATGAAATAATCCTCTTATTAAATCTTATTCAATGCCAGGAATAAAACCAATAGCCGTAGCAGTTTTGATACAGAAGCCACTGGAAATTGTTTGGGAAAAATGGACGAATGCCGATGATATCAAACAATGGAATATACCGTTTGAAAACTGGCATTGCCCTGAAGCTTTAAATGATGTAAAAGAAGGCGGCAGCTTTTTCTTTCGCATGGAAAGTAAAGACGGCAAAGAAGGTTTTGATTATAAGGGAAAGTATAACAAGGTTATCCAGCTTGAATATATTGAAAACACGCAGGAGGATGGAAGAAAATCTGTTGTTGAATTTCAGCAGATAGATAATAATACCATCATTCGCGAAACATTTGAATCCGAAGAACAAACACCACGGGATGTGCAGGAAGCATTTTGCCAATCAGTATTGAACAGGTTTAAGCAATATGCAGAACAGTAGGTGTAGTGAGTTGGATCATGCATTTAACAGTTGGCTGCAAAGACATTTACAAACTATATAAAATAAAGAATAAAACGATGAGGAAAATAATTTCATTCATGCACATATCGCTTGATGGCTTTGTAGCCGGTCCAAACGGTGAAATGGACTGGATTAAAGTTGATGAAGAAATCTTTGATCACGTGGGTAAGCGGATAAGTGAAGGCGATACTGCATTATATGGACGGGTAACTTACCAGATGATGGAAGATTACTGGCCTGCTGCGGGCGACAAGCCGACGGCAAGCAGGCATGATATTGAACATTCAAAGTGGTATAACAATGTTCATAAAGTTGTTTTATCAAAAACCATGAGAGACGCAGACCTGGATAACACAACAATTATCAGCGACAATCTTTCAGACAACATAAATAAAATAAAACAACAGGCAGGCGAAGACATTTTACTTTTCGGCAGCTCGACAGCAACACATTCACTTATTCAGCAAAATTTAATTGACGGTTACTGGTTATTTATTAATCCGGTTATTCTCGGGCAAGGCATTCCATTGTTTACAGGCATTAAAGACAAAACAGAATTAAAGTTATTGACCAGCCGGCAATTTACCTGCGGGGTAACTGAACTGAACTATATAGTGAATAGTCAGTTGTGAGCAGTAAGTAATTTAGACTTAACTACTCGCAACTCGTCATTAAAACAACACAATTATGAATACACCGAAATCTCAAAAACTTGAAATTATTATTCCTGCATACAGAATGCATTCGCAAATCTTTTTAAATGCATTAGATGACATTTCAGCGGCAGATGCCATGAAACGGATTGACGGCAAAACCAATCATATAGTTTGGATGGCCGGCAATTTTGTGAACATGCGTTATGGCCTGGGCCAGGTACTTGGTTTGCGTGAAGAAGATCCATACAATGAATTGTTTTTCCAGGCAAAAGCATTAAATGAAAAATTTGATTATCCCTCATTGGAAAAACTCAAAGAAAATTTTCATACAATTTCATCACTGACGTATCAAAAATTACTGGAAGCAACCGATGATAAGCTGGCAGAAAAATTTCCTCTCGGCATGAATGTTCCTTTTTTCGAAGAAAATGTTTTGAATTTCATTGGTATGTGCATTGGAAGAGAGGATTATCTCTGCGGCCAGATAGGTTTGATGCGTAAAATTCTTGGTTATGAAGCCATGAAATATGATGTAAATGAAACTATTCCTTATTAATAATTTTTAAACAACAATTTAAATTTAACGACATGCCTAAATTAAATCCTTACCTCAATTTTGATGGTAAAGCAGAAGAAGCATTCAATTTTTACAAATCCGTTTTTGGCGGCGAATTCCGCGGCGAAGTGTTTAAAATGGGCAATGCACCCGGCTGCGAAAATCTTCCTGCAGAAGAAAAGAACCGCGTAATGCATATCGCCCTGCCGATTGGCAACGACCTGCTGATGGCTTCAGACATTGTTCCATCGATGGGACATAAACTTATTGAAGGCAACAACAATTATGT
>JAEWBD010000067.1 GCA_023391315.1 Bacteroidota bacterium
TAAATACAGAACTCTTATCAGCCTGCGGTAGGTATATTTTCAAAACCGTCTGTTGGCTCGCCCATTGCCGCTTTTTTCATGCGCATGGCTGTTTCATGGCCAAGATATTTCTCAATTCTTTTTTCAACCCAAATGAGTGCCGGTGTAAGAATAATGGCCATAAGAAATTTGTAGATATAATTTAAAGTGCCTACGGCAAAGATCATCGGCCATGTCCATGTTCCACCCAATTTAAATGCGATGGTTAATACTATGAAGCTGTCAACGATCTGCGAAACCACGGTTGAGCCGGTTGCCCGCAGCCATACTTTTTTTTCACCTGTTATGCGTTTTATACGATGGAAAACCGTTACGTCAACCAACTGGCTTACAAGGAATGCAGTAAGGCTTCCGAGTATAATCCAAAGCCCTTGCCCAAAAATACCGTTGAAGGCAGTTTGCATGTTATCAATGCCTTTGGTTTGACCGGATGTTATCCAGAAATCTGCAGGCGGAATATGAATGCTTGCATAAAACATAATAAACGCATAGCTTATTAATATTATAGCTGTATAACTAATGCGCTTCACTGCTTTTGGCCCGAAATATTCATTCACAAGGTCTGTCATTACAAATTCCAGCGGCCACAATAAAACACCGCAGGTAAGATTAAATGACAAACCGCTTTGACCAAACAGTGTGATGTTGGATGGTGCAAAGCCAAATAATTTTTCAAGTGAAAATATTTTGGTGCCTATGCATTCAGCAATTAATGCATTGGATACAAAGAAAGCCGTGAAGCCTATAAACAGCTTTGCAGGTTTGTTGTTAAGTATATGGTGCATCTTTCAAAATAAAGAAAAAATAAATCTGCAGCAGGAAGCAAATAATATTTACATACAGCAACCAAAGCGGAATAAATTTATTTTTTATGCGTGAAGGCAATACAAGTACCAGCATAAAATTTATAAAATTTATTACAGGCGCCAGCCATCCTAAAATAATAGCAAATTCAATTAACGGCTGCGGAATATATTTTGGCAAAGTTGTATAGCGCATAATCATGCAGATAATAAAAAAGATATTGCATATAAATGCCATCCTGAAAAGGATGCGCAGTTTGCTTGCCTTTTTAATTGCCCGCTCCTGTTCCGGTTGCTCCATAATGCTAAAGTAAGATGAATTGTGCGACGTTAAATAAAAAAGCCACTCTTAGACAAGAGCAGCTTTTCGTTTTATTCAAACGTTTACCACCAACAAAGCTTAGTGGCCCACACGCAGGTATTCCTTCAATATGTCAGATTGAGGATCTTCGAACACCTGCTGCGCCGGGCCGCTTTCAATTATTTCCCCGTAATACATAAATATCACGTTATCGGCAAGGCGTTTTGCCTGTCTTAAAATATGTGTAACGAGTATAATCGTGTAATCGGATTTTAATTTTATGAACCCTTCTTCAATAACCCTTGAAGAAATAGGATCAAGAGCCGAAGAAGGTTCATCTGCCAGGATAATTTCAGGTTCAACGGCAAGGCCTCTTGCCAAACATAAACGCTGCTGCTGCCCGATGGATAAGCGTTGGGCAGATGTTTTAAGCCGGTCTTTCACTTCATCCCATAAAGCCACTTCTTTTAAATGTTTTTCAACCTTTTCGCTGATAATCTTCCTGCTGCGAATACCTTTTAGTTTAAGCCCGTAAGCAATATTATCGTAAATGCTCATGGGCAATGGATATGGACGTTGCAGCAACAAACCCATCTTTTGGCGAATGGCAGTAATGTCTTTACGTGTATCAAAAATATTATCACCATCTATCTTAATGTTGCCGCTTAATTTCAAATCAGGATACAGATCAGTTAACCGGTTAAGGCATTTCAACAAAGTAGTTTTACCGCAGCCTGAAGGGCCCAGCAAAACCGTTATTTTATTTTTAGGAATAATAGCAGAAACGTTTTTAAGAATATGCTGCCCTTTGCTATATACATTCACCTTATCTATCTCTACTACCGGTACGTTATTATGCATAACCGTAGTGGTTAAATTTATTTTGGGCAATGTTTCAATTTGCGCTGACATACAATGATTTTTTGTTGATGATAAATTATTTTTTCAGTTTGATGAGCCTTGCAGAAACGCTTAATACAAGCACAATAACAGTTAATATAACCGCGGCTGCATAAGCACGGTTTTGTACTTCTTCAATGGGAGAACTTAACTGGAAGAAAATAGCCAGTGGTAATGTTGCCGTCGGCTCATTAAAACCATGCGGGATATGATCTGTATAACCGGCGGTGAATAAAACAGAAGCCGCATCGCCTATGCCGCGGCCAAAAGCAAGCAGGATAGCTGTTGCAAAGCCTGGCAATGCTTCCCTGAAAAAAATTTTATAGGCTGTTTCTGTTTTTGTTGAGCCAAGCGCATAAGAAGCTTCCTGCAAGCCAATGGGAATTGTTTTTAAAACCTCGTCCATGGCACGGATCATAATAGGCGTTATCATGGCGGCAACAGTTATAATGCCTGCCCCCAAAGAATTTTTATAGCCTAAATACATTAACAGCGTAAAACCAAATGCGCCATAAACAATGGAAGGAACACCCCAAAGCACATCAAGAAAAAAACGGATGCCGATGAGCAAACGCTGGTACCTGATTAAATAAATATTCATGAACAGCGCTACAGGAAGGCTTATAACAAACGCAAGTGCGGTAGAGCAAACGGCAAGGTAAAACGACCCTGCAATAGCATTTAAAATGCCCCCGTCTTTACCAAAATAAAAACCCCCTTTTGGCTCCTGGCTTATCATCTGCCATGAAAGGGAAGGGAAGCCTTTTTTCACTACTGTCCAGATTATTTGCACGAGCACAAATACAATTATTGCCGTGAACAAAAAAGATAGTACGCGGAAAAAACGCTCTTCATATTTTCTTCTGAATGTCATCATAGCGCTTCGGATTTATAAATGATATAACGGAAAATAACATTGATGATAATGATGATGACAAACAGCAGCAACGCGCCAAACATTAACGCAGAATCATAAGAAGGGATGCTCATCATCTCGCCATAATTATTAGCAATTAATCCTGGTAATGTATAGCCGGAACCGAACATGGATTTTGGGATTTGAACAACATTACCCACAACCATAAGTACGGCAATGGTTTCGCCCAATGCTTTTGAAAACCCTAAACCAAATGCGGAAATAATACCGGTTAAGCCCTTGCGCAAAAAACTATGTTTAATGGTTTCCCATTTTGTAGCGCCAAGCGCTAAAGAAGCTTCACCAAGCTCTACGGGCATTTGCCTGAACACTTCCAGCAACATATTCAGTATGTAGGGAATGCTCATTACGGCAAGCACAATGGCGCCAGCAAGCAAACTGTAACCAAGCGATTCTTTGCCAAAGAACGGGGCTATTTCATTTCCAACGAGTGGAACAACCACCAGCAAACCCCAAACGCCATATACCACAGAAGGTATGCCTGCAAGAATATCAATAACCGGCCGCATGAATTTTAAAAGCCACTTGGGCGCGTACTGCGTAAGATAAATTGCCGATAAAAGGCAAAGCGGTATTGATATTATCAATGATAACACAGTAACCCAAACCGATGATACGATGAAAGACCAAAAGCCAAACCTGTTATCGGATGGAAACCAGTCTTTTGAAAATACAAGTTCACTTAACCTGTGTTCGCTTAATAAGGGCGTTGATTTAAATACAAGCCCCGTACCTATTGCCAGCGGCAATAAAAGACAAAATGTAAGACAGGTTATCATCCATTTGGATGAAATGCTATCGGTTAATTTCCTGGTTAATAACACTGGCGGTAGTTTAAAACATGTTTATTAACCGGGCCTGCTTTCATGCTATAGCGCAGTCATGAAAGCTTTAATGCCCGGTATTACTAATTACAACACAATTTTTTTAAAGTTTTTGAACCTGTTCGGTTAATATGTTTTCAGGCAGGGGCACATAACCCGCAACATGCACAAACTTTTGCCCGTCGGTTAACACCCATTTAAAAAAATCCAGCAATTCTTTTTTCTGTGTTTTACCTTTTGTAAGAAAGTACAGGTTTCTTGCTGGCGGTGAAGGAAATTTACCATCATTTACAGCCTGCAGAAATGAACTCAGATTATCGTAAAAATTTTCCGCTGTATCAATTTTGCCATTACCATTCACATCAATAGGCACCACATCAATGCCGCGAAGTTTGTTGCCTGTTTTCTGAT
Source organism: Bacteroidota bacterium (assembly GCA_023391315.1). Taxonomy (GTDB): domain Bacteria; phylum Bacteroidota; class Bacteroidia; order Chitinophagales; family Chitinophagaceae; genus Parafilimonas. The sequence continues at coordinate 4,216 of JAEWBD010000067.1, forward strand.
CGAAGACAAAGAGCGTATTGTTATATCCAATCCCTTTTATATCTTTTCTTACTGCATCCGCCACGCCGGGATCTGCATTTACACCAATGCCTTTTAAATTCTCCTGTTTTTTTCCGAAGAAAGCAGCCCATGAATCGGCAGCGCCCGCAGCATCGGCCCTTGTATAAACATTTATATTATCAGCGCCGGTGCCTTTACCGAGTAATTGCTGCCATGTTTTAATACTGTTATCAACAAATATGGCATTGAACTCTTCTTTCTTTACACCGCGTGCCTGCACTTCGTTATAAAAAGGATTTTTTACATTCATAGTGGGCAGTACAGCATCTTTACAAACTGATAAAGACCAAACGCCTTTTTCTTTTTCTGCATCAGAGAGTTCCCTGGAAAACATGCCCACGTCAACCGCACCTGCAAGACAATCTGTAAGGCCTTTACCAGCGCCGCCGGCCTGTACATCAAACCTTATTTCGGGATGAATTTTATTGTACTCGGTAACCCAGGTTTGCACAAGCGGGTATAAAGCGAAGGCACCGGAAAAAGAAATAGAAACATTTCCTGAACCGGAAGCACTTTTTTCTTTCTCTGCACTTCCGGAGCAGCCGGCAATGAATACAGAAAATAAAAGAACAGCCGTTGATATTTGTTTGAACATAAGATTAATTTTTATTAAGCCTATATATTTAATAGGAATTTAAGTTATGAGTATTACTTCCTCTGATCTTTTTATTAAAAGGTAATCTTTCCAAGTGTGGGCGTAAGCTTTAAACTTATATATGCGAAGTAGGGAAATGCGTTTGTATCACCGCCCTTTTTTATAACTGTCATGGAATTGGTTACAGCAGCCCAGCAAAAGCCCGTTTCAACATCTGTAAACTTATTTGGTTTGTAATTAAACCGCAGATCATTTTCAAAACCCAGGTATTTATTTACGGGGTTGCCCTTATAAACAAACCGTGATTGGGAATAAAATAAATGGCTCTCTATACGAATACCAATCTTATTTTTATTATACCATACAAATAGATATGGGTTAATTAATCCGGCGCCATTAACATCCCCGGGAAAAGAAGCAAAATAATCAAGGTTACCCATAAACCTGTGTGCCACACCATATAAAGGCACAAAGTTTTTATCTTTTGAAGGATGGGTTGAGCTGTCAGCGCCACTCAGGTATTCCATGCCAAGACGAATAGTTACGGGACCATTGGAATATTTTACCTCAGGCTGAACATAAAAGGCACCTAATTTTTTTCCGGATGAATCCTTGCCATATTGATAATAGGCAGCCGCAGTTGCATACCAGTTTTCAGTTGAATATTCGAGCCTGCCGCCGCTGGTAAATCTTTCATAGGTTGTTGCATATTTTCCAGGCTCAGCGCTTTGATATCCGTCTGCAGAATTAATTGTTGTAAGAATAAACTTATCCGTTACTTTCCAGTTAAGGTAATGCACAATCAACGATTTGTAATTGGGAACGCCGGGCGAATATTTTGTGGTAAAAACATTTTCGCCGCTTTGATTATAGGCAGCCAGCAACTCCGTCGTAAAATTGGTTTTGTTATTATAAATAAGGCGAATGGCGTCATGGGAATTACCGGCTAACCGCCAATCATTCTCAGCAAATAAACGCTGGTTGTCATACATCACTCTTTGTCTTCCTATGCGCACTGAAAAATTATCGGTAAATCTTGGTTCAGCATAAGCTTCAAACAAGTAAACAGAATAAGTTGTGGATGACGATGCAGTACCTGTTCCCGATTGCCCAGCCCTCGGGTCCTGCTGGCCCCATACACGGGCATCCTGTAAAGAAAGCAAAACATCAATTTTTTTACTCTTGAAATCAATATTAAAACGGGTGCGCTGGCTTATGTTGAAAGCAGCGCCTGTATCAGTCGTTGGCAAAGATTTATATCCATGCCGCATTTCGGAACGCGTTCGCATATCCAACGCAAAGGTTAACGTACTTGGTATTGCTTTGCCCTTCATGGTAGTATCTGCTGCATTTTTTATTGCTGTATCTATTGGTGATGGATACTGTATTATTTGAGCACGCAGTGCATTAATACCCGGCATCAAGATTAATAAATACAACAGGCTTCCGCGGTTAGCTAATCTAAACATATAAACAGGTTATTTGCGACAAATATATAATTCCTATCGAATTAGTAGGATTTTTGCGCAAAAAAATTTTATTTTTTCTTAGCCGGCTTTTTCTGGCGGTTTATTTCCTTCTTGAGACCTTCGCTGCGATCAATGATTTCGGCAAGGGTTGCACCTTTCAGCATTCTAACCGTTTGTGCCCGCACGTCGGAAAACACAGACCGTATGCCGCAGGTTTCTTCATCAATGCATTCTTCGCAACGCTCATAATATTTATAGGCAACACAGGGCAGTAAAGCAATAGGTCCATCAAACAAGCGCATCACATCTGCTATATTTATTTCTTCTGTAGTCTTTTGCAAATAATACCCGCCGGTTTTTCCTTTGCGGCTGTTAAGCATGCCGGCATGCCGCAGCTCAAGCAATATAGCTTCCAGGAATTTCCTTGGAATATTTTCGCTTTCTGCAATCCTGCTTATTTGCACAGGTTCACCGTCTTTACTTTCCCTGGCAAGATAGACAAGCGCATTTATGGCATATTTCGTTTTCTTAGATAACATGTTGTGGTGGCAATATCCAATTGCGCAATTATAGTCAAAAAAAAATAAATAACATTTTGCTGCGATATATATTATAACTGCTTTAGGAATTTATTGAGTGTAACCATTGCTTTTTCCAATAAAATAGAACCTGTCTGGCCGGGTATTATAGATAATTGCTGAGGGCTATTAGCTTTATGATGCAAGAAGAACATGCCGCATTGCATAACGTAAATAAAAAAGCAGCCTGTTAAAGCTGCTTTTTCATTTTATGTATTGATAAGGTTTATAACCTTTTTGCTTCGGCCCTTTTTATTTCCTCGTTTTTCACTTCAGTAACAGCACCCAAGGGTTTGTTTTTGCCAAAGTCAATGAGAATAGGCGCCGCAACAAATATAGAAGAATATGTACCCGTAATCACACCAATCAACATGGCGAAGGCAAAGCCCCTGGTAACTTCACCCCCAAATATGAACAGGATTAAAATGGTGAGGAACACGGTAAGCGAAGTCATGATTGTTCTGCTTAATGTTTGATTGATGGCACGATTGATAATCGTTTCCCTGCTTTCGCCTTTCATCAGCCTCGAATCTTCACGAATACGATCATATACAATCACCGTATCATTCATGGAGAAACCAATCACCGTTAATATTGCCGCAATAAAATGCTGGTCAATTTCGAGCGGGAATGGCATCACGTCTCCAAGGAAGCTGAACACGGCAAGTGTTACAAAAACGTCGTGCAGCAATGATACAATTGTACCGAGGGAAAATCTCCAGTCGCGGAAGCGCATGAATATGTAAAGGCAAATAATGATGATTGAAATAATCGTCGCTTTTTGTGCACCGGATTTCAGGTCGTCTGAAATGGACGGAAGCACTTTCTGCGAAGCCAGTTTATAAGTTGACTGGAAAGTGCTGTACGAGGTACCTTCCGGAAGAAATTTCTGTAAACCTGCATACAATGTTCTTTCTACGGTAGAATCAACGTTCTGCCCTGTTTGATTAATGAGATAAGCCGTTGTAATATTTAATTGTTCAGGCGTACCCACTGTTTTTATAACCGGGTAATCATCAAACACCATTTTTAATGCGTCGGCAACTTCTGTAGTATTATAAGCCTTATCAAATTTAATGGTATAGCTGCGGCCGCCCTTAAATTCTACGCCTTCTTCAAAACCATGAAAGAAAGAAGCAACACCCAGTATAAGTACCACCACAGAAATACCGTAAGCCACTTTCCTGTATTTGGTGAATTTGAATTCTGTGTGCTTGAATATCTTGTTGGAAATACCGGTAAAGTATTTAAAGTGCCTTTGTTTATTGGTATAAAAATCTGTTATCAGGCGGGAGATTAAAATACCGCAGAATAAAGACAGTAAAATACCCAAAATCTGTGTAGTGGCGAAACCCAGGATTGGGCCTAAACCAAATATGAACAGGATGATGGCAGTAAGTAAAGTGGTTACGTGGGCATCAATTACGGGTGCATACGAACGCCTGTAACCATCATGCACGGCCAATATATAACTCTTACCCTTGGTAAGTTCTTCTTTTATTCTTTCAAAAATGATTACGTTGGTATCTACTGCCAAACCTACTGTTAATACCAATGCCGCTATACCGGGTGCTGTTAACGTAAATCCGAGTGCACTTAAAATACCTATCGTAAACAGCAGGTTTAAGATCAAGGCAATATTTGCCACCCAGCCACCTGTATTGTAGTAGATAAGCATTAAAGCGAATATTACAAGGAAAGATATGGCAAACGACATTAAGCCGCCATTTACTGCATCCTGGCCAAGTGTAGGGCCTATCTGCTGCTCTGCCACAATCTTTGCAGGGGCCGGTAACTTACCGGATTTTAAAATATCTGCAAGGTCCTGCGCCTCATTCACACTAAAATTGCCGGAAATTTCAGAAGAGCCATTTGGTATAGGGCCGTTTACAAACGGTGCGCTGTAAACAATATTATCCAATACAATGGCTATAGGTTTTGAAACGCCTCCATTTTTCTGCGGAGAATTTCTTTCCGTCATTCTTGCCCAGATGCGTGTACCGGTTGCATCCATGGTCATTTTAATAGCAGGCCTGCCGCGTTCATCATAGTCAGCCCTTGCATCGCTTACATGCTCCCCTTCCAGTTCTGCGGTGCCATTATCCAAAGTTTTAATGGCATATAATACCACAAAGTTTTTGGCAGTTGCATCTGTGCCTCCATTTTCAGGTTTGCCATAAACAAATTTTAAATTGGAAGGAAACTTGTTTTTTACAAAGTCTAAAGCAAGATAATCGTTCAGGGTAGCTGTATCGGCAATGGCAACATAACCAACGTTGGCCGGGTATTGTACTTTGCCGGTTGCCTGGTCCTGCTGTGGCTGCGCAAACTGCACCAGCGTACGTAAAGGCATTTCTTTACGCATTATGGCCAGTGAATCAACATTGCTGCCGGTGGCTGCACCAGGGGCAGGTTTTGCCGTTTGAGCATTATTAAAACCAGCAATGGCATTTGTATCGTGGCTGGTTACAGCAGCCGTGTTTTTATTGGCTGTATCAACAATTTTTTTGGTTGTATCTGCGGCCTGTTTTGAACTATCTGCAGGGTTTGTTCCTTTAAGATAATCAGCCAGTGATTTTTCTGCAGAAAGAACGCCTTCCCCAATATCATTAATGTTATATACTTCAAAAAACTGCAGGTTGGCAGTTGACTGAAGGTAATGCCTTACCCTTTCAGGATCGTTAATACCCGCCAGCTCAATATTGATGATACCTTTTTGAGGATCCGGATTAATATTGGGTGAGGCCACGCCAAACCTGTCAATACGTTGGGTTAAAATATTGGTGGTATTGGTAAATGCGCTTTTAGCCTGATCTCTCAGGTAAGTGATAACCGCATCGTTTGAAGCATCGTAATTTATTTTACCGTTGCTGCGTGTAACGAAATAAGGAGCAAGCTTAGCGCCGGCGCTTACGTTTTTAAACTCATTTGAGAAAAGTGTAATGAGGTCTGCACCGGAAGTTGCTTTTTTAGCTACGGCGGCATCCAGCGCCTTATTAAATGTTTGATCTTTGGTGTAGTTAGCCAGCGATTTTATTAACCCGTCAAGCCCTACTTCCATGGTAACACTCATACCGCCCTGCAAATCAAGACCAAGCATCAATTCTTTTTCTTTAGCCGCTTGGTAAGTGGTAAACCCAAAAGGGCCAATTTTGGTATCTTTTGTACTGTCCAGCACATGCTGAAGTCTTTGTTTTTTCAGCAGTTCCAGGCTGTCTTTATCAGTAGTTTGGGGATACATAGCCTTCACCCACAATCCAGCCTTATCACGCATTGAAGATTCATAGCTGCGAACAATCCAGGTAAAAGACAATTGGTACAAGCAAATTAGTATAAGAGCAAGCGCAAAAAAACGCACCAATCCTTTCAGTTGCATAATTAAAACGTATTTACAATTTTTTTGAGAGCGGCAAAGATAGTGGTTTGAAGTATATGGAGAAGACAATTTGACTTATTGCAAAAAGCTGCAACTTTCATCAACCTTACCTGAATGATAATCAATTTATTAGAATGGATTATCCGAATCAGGTCTCCGCATTGTTAAGCAGTATTAATTAAATTTTAAGATGCGGGTGGCAAAAGGTTCTAATTTAAAAGGAAACGAGTTTCGCCACATACAGAAAAGCCCCGCTTTTTTACGGGGCTTGTTTAGTTAGCAAAGGCCAATGGTCAGATATTGGACGGGGCTTCAACAATTTTTGCTTACGATATTTAGCGTGCCTGCATAATAAGCAGGTTTATACAATTTATGTTCGTGCTTTGGCTTAATTTCTTCCTGTAATTTTAAACCATTTTTTTGGTATAATGAAAAATTATTGCGCCTTTTTTATTCCTTATCTTACAAGGATGCGCTGATATTTTCAAGGCCGGCTACTAATTTTTTTCAAACTTCCGGCAGCCAATAGTCTTCTTTATTTTATAGCTTTTCATAAATTGATTTTTATCTTTAAGCAAATCAATGTTATATGAAGCAATACTTTGCCCTGCTTATCGCGCTTTTACTGCCAGTAATAATTTTCGCACAGCACACGCAGAAACCACCATTGCATGGCAAAAACTGGATGGCAATAACAGGCAAGCCATTAGCAGCGGAAGCCGGCGCTATGATTTTCCAGCAGGGCGGTAATGCCGTAGATGCTGCCTGCGCCATGATTGCTGCAACATGTACCATGTGGGATGTATTAAGTTGGGGCGGCGAAACCCAGGCGCTGATCTATAATCCTAAAACCAAAAAAGTAATTGCTATAAATGCACTCGGTGTGGCACCAACTGGCGCCACCGTTGATTTTTTCAAAAATAAAGGCATGGCTTTTCCGCCTGAATATGGGCCATTGGCTGCCGTTACGCCGGGCACGCCCGGTGGAATTTGTTATATGCTGGCCGAATATGGAACGATGAGCCTGAAACAGGTGCTGGCGCCTGCCATGCAACTGGCCGCCGGTTATCCTATTGAAGCACAAACAGCCAACAGCATGGAGCGTGGAAAGAAGATGATTAAGCAATGGCCTTACAGCAAAGCCGTTTTTTTACCGCATGAAGGG
>JAEWBD010000219.1 GCA_023391315.1 Bacteroidota bacterium
CAGTTGGGCGATCATCATTTACAGGCCTGATCTTAATCCTATTATCTACGTTTTACTTGCCAATGCACTGGCTTCTTTGTGTACCTTATTTTTATTAGGCAAGTGGATATTACCCAAACGCTGGAGTTTTAATACTGCATTATGGTTAAGCATGATGGCTTATTCGCTGCCCATGCTCGTGGCTAATTTAGGTGGTACTGTTAACGAAACTTTCGACAGGCTTATGCTGGGTTGGTGGCTGCCAAATGCCAATGGCTATGCAGATGAACAACGCGGTATTTATGGCGCCTGTTATAAGCTATCCATTCTTATCACACTATTTATCCAGGCTTTCAGAATGGGCGCAGAGCCTTTCTTTTTTAAACAGGCAGAAAGCGATAACCCGCAAAAAACCTATGCCCGTGTTACCAAATTTTTTGTGATAACGGTGGCTGTAATGTTTTTGGGCGTTACTTTATTTCTTCCAATCTGGCGGTATTTTATTGATGAAAAATATTGGGCCGGGTTAAAGGTGGTGCCCATACTTTTACTGGCCAACATGAGCCTTGGTATTTATTATAATCTCAGCATCTGGTATAAACTCACCAATAAAACAATGGCAGGCGCTGCGATTACGTTAATTGGTACTGCTATAACCATTGTTATCAATTACTTTTTTATTCCAAAGTACAGTTACGTTGCATCAGCATGGGCAACTTTCCTTTGTTATGCAAGCATGATGGTAATAAGTTTTATATGGGGCCAGAAAGAATACTACGTGCCTTATGCATGGAAAAAATTACTGGCATATATTATCATTTCCGTTTTGATTTTCTTTTTACATAATGTAATTACAGGCTTTTATGATAATATCATATTCAGCTTAACCATTGCAGTGTTGTTTATACTTGCCTTTATATTTTTTATTATAAAGATTGAAAAGAAAGAATTTGTTCAGTTTCCTGTTATTGGCGGGCTGGTAAAAAAATATTTTTGACAGGATATTGTTGTTGCCACAGGTGCACAGATAAAAATACATCTATGCATCTGTGGCAATTTATTAAGATGATTAATTTATTTCGCGTTCCAAACATTATTGCTTTTATCCGTATCCGCATCATGTACTTCGCCCAAAACAATCTTAGTTATTTTTTTAGGTGAAGCAAAGCTGATAGAAGTTTCATTGCGCTTTTCCCAAACGGCAATGCTTTGGTGCAAAGATTGCGTTGTTCCATCTTTATAATAGATGGTGAGATGAACGGGAACAGGTTTACTACCTTTCATTATAACCGTAACAGTAATGTTGCTGCCGTTTTGTTTTACATTGCTGATGGCAAGATCGGGATAGCCACGGTCATAAAACCATTTTTGCCAGAACCAGTTTAAATTTTTGCCGCTGCCCGCATTCATGCAGTTAAAAAAATCGAGTGGCATGGGATGTTTGCCATGCCATTGTTCAATATAATAATGCAAAGCTTTTGTAAACAGTTCATCTCCCAGCATATCTTTTATATACAAATAGGCCATTGCAGGTTTTGCATAAGCATTTAAAAAATAGTTTTCACCTTTTTGTCCTGTACTTAATGCAGTAATGGGTTCATCAAAATCATAACCGGCACTGTGGTTATAAGCGTTCATGCCATAATCATCCACAATAGAAGAATCAATCATTGGTGAAATAACCCATTCCCCAATAGAAGCCCAGCCTTCATCCATCCAGGCATATTTTGTTTCATTGATGCCCATATAAAACGGGAACATAGTATGAAAGATTTCATGATCGGTTAATGCAATGGCATCTGTTTTATCTTCAAGCGGATTATCATTTACCATCATGGGATATTCCATCTGGTCCAGGCCGTCAAATACGGTTTCATGTGAATAAGGGAAAGGCCATGCAGGAAAAGTATAACTCATGCTCTCCACTGTTTTTCTTGCATAATCTATTACATTGTAATAGTCTTTATGCTGTGGATTGAAAACGGCATCAACCCTTGTTCTTCTCTGCGTTGTTTTATCAACCACAAGGCTGCTTGCATACCATATATAATGATTGCTGGTGGCAAATACAAAATCCGTTACACTATCTGCTTTAAACTTCCACGTGTTGTAAGCATTTTGGGCTGTTATGTTGCCGGCATTTAAATCACTTGTATCAATCACTTTGGTGATGTTATCGTTTTTTTCTGCCAAACTTATGCGTTCTGCAATTCCAGGCGCATACACCTCACCGGCATTCAGCAGATCGCCGGTTGCACAAACAATATAGTTTTTCGGAACCGTAATATTTACATCAAAAGAGCAGAAATCATTATACATTTCCAGGTGACCTGTATAAGGGGTCCTGTTCCACCCGTCAATATCATCATACACAGCAATTCGCGGAAAGAAATAGGCGATGAATGCAGAACTGTCGTCAACCATTCCGGTTCTCTGATGAGAAGTTTTATTGAGTATATAAGAAAAATCAAGATGCAGGTTCATCTGCTGCCCGGGCATTAATAAAACATGCTGCACACTCATGTTGGTGCCTTTTGCTTCTTTTAGTTTTTGACTGTTACCGTCAACAGAAAAATTAGTTATTTGAACGCCGTCGGTTAAATCGGCCGTATCAATTGGTGAATCGCGTTGAGAACCCTTTTTATAGAGATTAGGGTAAAGTTTGAAAAGGATTTCCTTTAATGTATCAGGGCTATTATTTATATATGCAATGTCTTCACTGCCCGATACAACTCTTGTTACAGGATTAAAGCTCACACGAATGTTATAGTGCGCCGTGTTTTGCCAATAGTTTTTACCAGGCTTACCATCCGCAGAACGGGTTTGCTTGTTATAGGCAGCTTCATAATTTCTTGCAACAGGCAATGTTTGTGCATTCAGTTGAATACAAATAAGCAAGGTAAAAAAACAGGCAAAACATATTTTCATGCGCTAAAAATAAGCCAGTGCAGCTTTACCAAGGGCAGAAAATATTTTAATCGTTATTGAATTTTGTTAATAATATCTATGACGTTTGGATAGGTGTTTTGCAATTTTTCCATAATATCTTTTTTATCCACCCATTCAATCTGTTCAATATCTTCTTCCGTTTGGGGTATTAAACTTTGCGTGCCAGCGGCATGCATTTTAAACCAATGCGTTTCTTTAAAAACATCGCTGTTTATGCGCGGTTCAAAATATTCGTGATGTGTTATGCCTAAAAAGCTGTCAAGCGTTATATTTTGTAAACCTGTTTCTTCCTGTACTTCACGCACGGCGCATTGTTCTATGGTTTCGCCTTCATCTAATTTTCCTTTGGGAAGGTCCCACTTGCCGCGGCGAAAGATCATAAGCAACTCAGCATTATCATTAAAGACCAATCCGCCTGCCGCAATAATTTTTTTTGCCATGATGTTTGTTTGAGATTATACAATGTACAGTTTGCAATATTCAATAATAATATCTTCGCAGCATGAAGAATGAAAAAATTATTGCTGAAAAATTATTACAGGCAGAAGCAATTAAATTAAACCCGGAGCAGCCTTTTACCTGGGCAAGTGGTTGGAAAAGCCCAATCTATTGCGATAACAGGCGGGTACTTTCTTATCCGTTCCTGCGGGATTTTATTAAAAGCGAAATGTGTAATATAATATTTGAGCAATACCCTGAAGCCGATTTGATTGCCGGTGTTGCTACTGCGGGAATTGCTTGGGGCGCCATGGCCGCCGACCAGTTGAAACTGCCATTTATTTATGTGCGGCCTAAGCCCAAAGAGCATGGCCTTGGCAACCAGGTGGAAGGTTTTTTTGAACAAGGGCAGAAAGCGGTAGTTGTGGAAGATTTAATCTCAACCGGTAAAAGCAGTTTGCAGGTGGTAGATGTATTAAGAAATAGCGG
>JAEWBD010000242.1 GCA_023391315.1 Bacteroidota bacterium
GGCCTGGGCAGAACACAGTATTCCGATGATAAATTCAGGGAGCATTTGTCCAAAGGCATACAGGAATTCAGCCGCCGCAAAGAAAAGAACGGTATATGGAAAGATTTTTCACAACGCATCAGCTATATGCCTATGGATGCAGAAAATGAAGCATCTTACAAACTGCTGTCTGACCGCGTTAAAGAATATGAAAAAGACTGGGGTGTTAATCCCAATGTAATTTTTTACCTGGCTGTAGCGCCGCAACTGGTTCCTGACATTGCTCAGAAATTGTCAACCATAAAACTTTGCAGCGATACACAAACTACACGCATCGTGGTGGAAAAACCTTTTGGTCACGATTTGAAAAGTGCAAAGGAGTTAAACAAGCTGCTCACATCCTTATTTGATGAAGACCAGATTTACCGTATTGACCATTACCTGGGTAAGGAAACTGTTCAAAATATATTGGCCTTACGTTTTGCCAACGCCATGTTTGAACCTATCTGGAACCGCAATTATATTGATCATGTTCAGATAACTGTAGCAGAAACAGTTGGTGTGGAAGAGCGGGGCGGTTATTATGAACAAAGCGGGGCTTTAAGGGATATGGTTCAAAACCATATACTTCAACTCTTGTGTATGGTGGCCATGGAACCTCCTGTAAATTTTGAAGCCAACGAAATACGCAATAAAAAAGTGGCCGTATTAAATGCCATCCGCAAATTTGACCGCGCTGAAGTTCAAAACTATGCAGTGCGTGGCCAATATGGCGACGGCTGGTTAAAAGGAAAGAAGGTAAAAGGCTACCGCCAGGAAGAAAAAGTTAACCCGCAATCAAACGTGGAAACCTATGCAGCAGTTAAGTTTTATATTGATAACTGGCGCTGGCACCGCATCCCGTTTTATGTGCGTACCGGCAAATACCTGCATCAAAAAACATCTGTTATTACTATACAATTCAGGCCGGCACCGCATTATGCTTTTCCGGCAGAAGCAGCAGAAACATGGCGGCCCAACCGCTTAACCATCAGCATTCAGCCTGAAATGGATATACGGCTCCGCTTCCAGGCAAAACGTCCCGGGCAAACCATGTCGTTAAGCCCTGTTGATATGATCTTCAGTTATGCAGAAGCTTACCCTGATGAACATGAACCGGAAGCTTATGAAACATTATTGCTGGATGTAATGGAAGGCAACCCCGCACAATTTATGCGTGCCGACCAGGTGGAAGCAGCATGGGAAGTGGTAATGCCGATTATTGAAGCCTGGGAACAACGCCCGCCAATTGATTTTCCTAATTATGCACCTGATAGCTGGGGCCCTGAAGATGCGGAGGCATTAATTGCACGGGATGGCCATAACTGGATAAACCTGCCGTCAAAAAGTGAATAGCTGTACTGTCCTGACAGGATAAATAGAAATAAAATGCTATAAAAACCAGCCCGTTGATATGTTGAACAACAGGCTGGTTTTTAATTTTGCGTTGATGGAAAAATATCATTACATGAATACAAATATTGCTGATATAAGAAAAGATTACAGCTTGCTTGCTTTGAACGAAACGGATATTGCCGCCGACCCAATTGAACAATTCAGCCGGTGGTGGAATGATGCCGTACGCAGTGAAATACACGAAGTAAATGCCATGACTTTAGCAACAGCCACCAAAGAAGGCAAGCCTTCGGCAAGAATCGTTTTATTAAAGGATTTTGATGAAAATGGTTTTGTTTTCTTCACTAATTATAACAGCCGTAAAGGCAATGAACTTGCAGGAAACCCGTATGCAGCCTTAACTTTTTTCTGGAAAGAAATTGAACGACAGGTGAGAATTGAAGGTATTGTAGAAAAAGCAGGTGCTGCAGAAAGTGATGCCTATTTCTTTTCAAGGCCTGAAGGAAGCCGCATTGGAGCGTGGGCATCGCCACAAAGCACGGTAATTAAAAGCCGTGATGTGCTGGAAGAAAATGTAGCAAAATATACAGACGAATTTAAAAACAGCATTCCCCGGCCGCCACACTGGGGTGGTTACCGGGTAATGCCTTTAAGAATTGAGTTCTGGCAGGGACGAAGCAGCCGTTTGCACGACCGTATTTCATATACCAAAACCGATGAAGGGAGTTGGAAGGCTGAAAGATTAGCGCCATAAAACAGGCAGCTATTCAGATTTTTCTTCTTTTTCTTTTTTAACAGGCTTTGCAGTTTTTGCCGGCCTGCTTTTTCCAAAAGAACCTTTGAATATTTTTCCTTTTTTTGTTTTCTTATCTCCTCTGCCCATAGTGTCTGTTTATTAATACGAAGAATTATAAAGAACAGTATATTGACTAATAGCTTACCATATGGTGAATTGTGAGTATTTCTCATCATTCACTACTGATAATTCACGCTTATAACTTAGCTGATAATTCTTTACCTGCTTTAAAACGGGCCACTTTTTTAGCTTTTATTTTAATGGTAGCGCCGGTTTGCGGATTGCGGCCTGTGCGTGCATTACGCTTGGTAACAGAAAAAGTACCGAAACCAACTAATGTAACTTTGTTTCCGGATTTAAGTGCTTTGGTTACAGCGCCTGTAAAGGCATCAAGTGCAGCGTTAGCCTGGGATTTACTTAGGCCAGCATCGTCGGCAATTTTAGCAACTAATTCAGCTTTGTTCATAGTATGTTATTTTGAATTTTTAATGGGTGACAAATGTATTTTGTTTTTACACTTATCAAAATATTTTTTGCGTTTGCAGGTAATATTAAAACAATTTATTCAATTACTTCAAGCAATGTTCGGAAATCAACGAGGTTATTGCCCCATTTTTCCGCATACGCTTTTCTAAATTCATCAGCATATAATTCTATATAACGGTTATATAAGGCTTTGCTTTCTGCAAAATATTGCACTACATAAGTGGGGCCATCATCGTCTTCGTGTTCCTGCAGTTTTGAGAGCTGGTATTTTATAAAACAACCGGTGGCAATCATTGCAGGCATATATTCCTGCTGCATGCTTTTCAGCCATGCATCGTGAATATTCCAGCCCACTTTTGTTGTAATGTTATAAATAAACATACTGAAAATTATTTAGCCAAAAAAATGATTACGAAATTCATTATCAAAATTTCACTGCCACAAAT
>JAEWBD010000309.1 GCA_023391315.1 Bacteroidota bacterium
CCATAATCCCACCAGCCGCGCCAGTTAAAAGGAACAAGATGATCTACATAATCTTTATAAGGGGCAGTACCAAGCCATAAATCCCAGTTAAGTTCTTTGGGAACAGTTGGCTTTTCCGTTGGCCATGCAATGCCTTGCGGCCACACAGGTCTGTCTGTATAACAATACACTTCAGTTACGTCTCCAATTATGCCTGCTTTGTACCAGTCAATTAACTGGCGCACGCCATCGCCGCTGGCGCCCTGGTTGCCCATTTGGGTTACCACTTTATATTTCCTGGCTGCTTCGGTAAGCATTCTTGCTTCGTAAATATCATGCGTTAATGGCTTTTGCACATACACATGCTTACCCAGCTGCATGGCTGCCATAGCAGCAACGGCATGGTTATGATCGGGTATAGAAACAGAGCAGGCATCAATACTTTTATGCTCCTTATCCAGCATTTCCCTAAAATCCTTGTAATATTTGGCTTTTGGAAAACGGCTTCTTGTTTTGGCAGCCTGCCTGTCGTCCACATCGCATAACACAGCAATTTCAGCTTTACCACTGTCGAAGAAATTTTTAATATCACTCTCTCCTTTACCACCTGCACCAATACCCGCGACGACAAGCTTATCGCTGGGGGCGGTATATCCTTTGCCCAAAACATGGCGTGGTACAATATAAAAACCGGCGGTTGCAAGCGAGGCGTTTTTAATAAAATTTCTGCGGGAGCTTTGTTTCGAATTGCTGTTACTTTCCATATAGCTTTAAATTATGGGTGAATGTTTTTTAACGTGCGTGAAAGTATTAATCAGCCATGAAAAGAAAAAATCAGAATTTTTAAAAACGGGTTATTTCTTTTCAGCCACTGCTAGCGGCTGTTGTAAAATAAATGTTTGGCCGGGGAAAGCAAATTCAATTCCCTTGTCTAAAAATGCTTTCAATATTTCACGGAAAATTTGCTGCTGCCTGTCGAGATATAATCTATAATCTGCAGATTCAACAAAATACAGGGTTTCAAATGTGAGGCTATAATCGACAAAAGCCACAAGATGGCACCTATCGAAAGTTATATCTGGCTGCGCCTTTATTATCTGTTCAACCAATTGCGGGATTGCATCCAGTTTTTCGGCAGGCGTATCATAGCGCACATTCATTTTGAAAATGATACCGCGGCGCTGCTGGCGCTTAAAATTTTTAATAGTTGATTTCACCAAATCGGCATTAGGTATAACCAGTTGTTCGCCGGTAAGGCTGCGCACATGAGATGTTTTAATGCCTATGCGCTCCACGGTGCCCGCAGCATTGTTTACAGAAATGGCATCGCCAATGTTGAACGGCTTATCAAAAAAGATTACAAAATAGCTGAAGAGATCCGTTAGAATATTTTGGGCCGCTAAAGCAATAGCAATGCCGCCAATACCAAGGCCGGAGATAAGAGTGGTGATATTATAACCCAGGTTATCTATCAGCATTACAATACCGGCAAGCCATACAACAGCTTTAAATATGGAAAGAATACCCGTAACCTGCTTAATGCGTTCCGGCGGCTCATTCTTGCTGTGCATATACAGGTTTACCGATAATTGCATGGCATGATTTATAAACCGCACAAAATAATAGGCTGTTATTACGGCAACTGCAACTTTTAAAACATGATCAACCTTTACAGAAAGTTTTAGCTGCTGAACTATACCATAATTGATCATAAGAAAAATAAATGGTATAATAAATTTTTCCGCAGCTTCTACTATTGCATCATCCACCTGCGATTGCGTGCGGGCTGCGAACTTCTTTAAAGCAGCTATAATGAACTTCCGCAGCAGCCTGAATAATATCCATACAACAATTATTTGCGCTAACACTATTGCATACAGTTGCACTGTATTTCCCATCCAAACCTGGTGTAAATAATCTTCCATAATTAGTGCTGCAAAAGTATTTGTATAAATACAAACTAAAATCTAACTAAACTTTAAAAACACAGGTATTACTTTTGGCCACATACAATGAAAAAACTCATCCTTATATTAACACTGCTTTTCTTAATAACCTGTTTTACTAACGCTCAAGATAATTATCCGCAGGGCTATTTCAGGAACCCCCTGAATATTCCCATGCAACTGGCCGCCAATTTTGGGGAATTACGCACCGATCATTTCCACATGGGCCTTGACATTCGCACACAGGCCCGCGAAAACCTGCCCGTGCATGCCGCTGCAGATGGTTACGTAAGCCGTGTAAAGATTGAAAAGTATGGTTACGGCCATGCTATTTATATAACGCATCCAAACGGCTATACCACTTTGTATGCGCATTTAAATTCTTTCTATCCTGCACTTGAAAAATATTTAAAAGACAAACAATATAAAGACCAGAGCTGGGAACAGGACTTTGAAATCCCGGCCAATTTATTCCCTGTTACCAAGGGCCAGTTTATTGCCAACAGTGGCAATACCGGCGGGTCGCAGGGGCCGCATCTGCATTTTGAAATCCGCGATACCGAAACCGGTAATAATTATAATCCCCTATTATTTGGAATGCCTTTAACCGATCATATTGCGCCTATCGTGTATGGTCTTTACTGGTACGACAGAAGGTACAGCGCTTACACCGTTTCACCCCAATCGCTTTCCATTATTAAGAAGAATGGCACTTATACCACCACCACGCCCGTTGTAAGAG